>NZ_BAAGVN010000342.1:0-33774 GCF_054780855.1 Pseudaeromonas pectinilytica | reverse complement strand
CATCAGTCATTGCATATCAATTTTTTTGACATCCAATTCCTGTGAGTGCCCACACAGATTGCTTGATTTGATTGTTAAAGAGCTTACCGCTGGCGCTTGGCCGTTGGCTTATTTCTGTTGACCGGCGAACCCGCCGTGTCTGTGGGGTCGCATTATAGGGGGAATCCACCTCGCGACAAGCACTTTTTTGTGATCTGCATCCAACCGCGCAAATAATAGCCAGACCCGATAGTTATTTGCTCGAACCGAGGGAAAATCCACCGAATCGCCAACTAATCAGAATATAAGACTATAGGTGGCATGACTTTTAGCATGGCAAACGCAGCGTACCGGATTGTACGACAGACGACATCCACCGCATCTATTCAGGATTTTGACCTGTCCACAAAAAAGCCGCCCAACAGCGGCGGCTTTTCCAAACCTACTACGAGGCTTATTTAGTTTCAGTAGCGGCCGAGGTAGCGGCAGCAGCAGAAACAGTCGGTTCAGCGGCAGATACGGCAGCGGATGCAGCAGGAGCAGTAGCAACAGCAGCAGAGGCGGCAGCAGGAGCCGGAGCAGCCTCTTCAGCTTTCTTCTCGCCGCAACCAGTCAGAGCTACAACAACCATACCCGCCAGAATCAGTGCGTTCTTCATTCGCGTTGTCCTTTCATGTGTTAACAAAACTAGCCTTAGATAACATATCTAAAGGCTTAATAATTCGCGCCGCCATTTTAACAAGACCCACCAGTTAAGCCAGCCCCAATTGTTTCCCATCATCGAGTCTTGCATTCTCATGGTGCATTAATCCACCAAGGTAGTGCATAAATTCAGCGTATATCACTACCTGCGAGCCTGAATAAGGAGGTGAAAGCGTATTCGTTCAGAACATAGCCCCCAAAAAATTTTCTTGCCCCAACACGACTTGCTTAACACGGGTGCGTGAATAGCTCAGAGCTGGTTTAATACCCTGACTTTCTCTCACGGAGCCATCATGACTATTCCCCTATCCCCTGATCAGCTTCTGGAGCTGGGCTATGAGTTGTTTTTAACCCACGCAGCAGAACAGTTACCCGCCGAAGACATCGTCGATATCACACTGGAGTTTGAAACACGGGGCGCCGTAGAAAGTTGTTCACCGTCCGCGGACTGGGTCAACGAGATAGGACTTATTTCAGCGTCCGAGTGGGTAGAGATATGGGTAGGATTACTCGATCATCAAGATGAGTTCAGCGTGATCTACGCCAAAATCATTCTGCCCGTCACCGGTGAGCTGGATCGCGGACATATTCGCTGGAAGCCGGCCAGTTAAGGGTTGCCCCATCACTCGCTACAGGTTCGTTGGTGTGCCAAACAGCGGGCACACCAGCAACTGGTTTGTGGCAGATTAATCTCGACCATTGGCATCTGCATACACCAACATGTTTCTGCTGCCTTGCCTTCTAGAACGGCACAGCTCGAAGGTTCGCCACATTGCGGGCAGATGGCATTCACCGGATCGGTTTTATCATCCGGAACCCAGCCTTGAACATCACCGGGTTGCGAATGTCTGGTAGCTCGTTGTGGTAACTCGGTTAGCAGCGCCAACTGTTCCTGTTCATCCATAGTCGTCCAACGGCTAATCTCATCCAATGTCCGCCAACAACCGCCACAGAGACCAGATTCAACGCGGCATTCGCCACAACAGGGAGACTTAACCAAGGCCCTTATTCGCTCTTAACCAGACGAATACCCTCATCCTCAATCAGGATCTGACCTTGCTTATACAGGGAGCCGATTGCTTTTTTGAATGTTCCCTTACTCATGGCGAAGAGTTGGTAGATTACTTCTGGGCTGCTCTTGTCACCGACCGGCAAAAAACCATCCTGCTTCTGCAAACGAGCCATGATTTTCTCGGCTGCGGTTTGCGTACCTGCCTGGCCGGGCTGGTTTAATGTCAGATCGATCTTGCCATCTTCACGGACTTGCTTGATAAAGCCGCGGATCTCTCGACCAGTCGTAACCTTGCCAAATAGCTCATTGCGATACAAGACTCCCCAATATCGGCTATCCACCACCGCCTTGATCCCCAGCGGCGTATGCTCACAAGGCAGAATGGAAACGGCATCTCCAGGCTTGTATTCAGGCCAGCCCTCATCCAGAAAACGATCCAGCTTGCTGGTCGCGGCGACCCGACCTTCTCGGTCCAGATACAGATAGACAACATAGTGTTTATCCACCTGCATGGCTTGGGCTTGCTCGCGGGCCGGCACAAAGAGATCCTTCTTCAGCCCCCAATCCAGGAAGGCGCCGACACGACTAGCACTCACCACCTTCAACCCGACAAATTCCCCGACTTGGGCGTAGGGTTTGAATCCCGTAACAACGAGCTCTTCATCCCCATCCAGATAGACAAAGACTTTGACGGCACCACCCGGCTTAGCATCACGAGGCAGTTGTCGCATCGGCAGCAATATTTCACCAAAGTCTTCAGCATCCAACCAACCCCCTTTATCATCACGGCGCAGGAGAGTCAGGGCGTTCATGGAACCTAGTCTAATCATGGGAATATGCTCTGTGTGGGGCTCGAAAAGCAGGGTGAAACAAGGCTAGCAAGAAGGCAACAAAAAAGGCGCTCGATGAGCGCCCTTTTGCCAAGCCAGAGGCTTAGACGCGAACGAAGTCCAGGTGGACAATCTTCGGCTTGACCGGGTGACGCTGAACAGCGGCAACCTTCACAGCAACTTCTTTGCCATCGATAACCAGAGTAATGGTTTCGCTGTAGAAAGAGTCAAATGCTTGAGCAACGGTGATCTTGTTGAAGTCAACAGTTACGGAAACGGCTTCTTGGCCAGCACCGTATACAACTGCCGGGATCTTCTCGTCACGACGCAGGCGGCGGCTCGCACCTTTCCCCAGGTCGGAACGTACTTGAGCTTCAAATGAATAAGCCATGGTTAATCTCACTATTTCAATAGATGAATGGTTGGCAACCAGATGCGACCGTCCAGCTGCCTCGGGTAAAACGGCTGCGGATATTAGCATTGGCGTGTTGGAGACACAAGGCATTCATCAATTGCGCTTCAGGCGCTCACCGTAAGCGAGCAGGCGTTTATAGGTGGCTCGACGTTCGGTTTCTGGCATCTGGTCAAAAAATGCAAACTCCTGAGCTCCGGGGCAACGCAACTCATCGCCAATCCGTAACTCATCGGGGTTGTTGTCCAGGAGCTCCCGATTGGCAGCGAACAATGCCAACACAAACAGATAGGGATCACCACCACCGGCTAGCTGCTGACCAACATGCCACAGTGTTTCACCCGGCCGCATCACACGATGACACACCAATGCTCCAAGGGGCTGGTCGGTGGATATGGCATCAGGGGGAATACTCTCATCCAGATAAATCTGGGCTGGAGCGGTTGCCCGGACATGAAACAAGGCACGCCACCCTTTTTCGCTGCGTTCAACACGTTGAGCGACATATGTCGAACCATCCCGAGACAGTTGCAAGGCTTGCGGTTGTGGCCTGTAGTTCACCTGACCAACCGGCAAGGTGACCCAACTCTCCTCGGCCTGCGGACGGACATCCTGCGCGCTGATCCAGACTGAAAAGACCAATGCCATCATCGCCATATCCCTCCCCGTCGTAGGCTGGCTTCTGTATCCAGCATGGCAGAACCTCCGACTATGAGCCTATTTTTTCCTGGATAAATTGCTTGAATGCCACGACCTTTGCCGGGGCTCGTTGGCCGCCCAAGGTGATCATGAATAAGTCACTTCGCTCGCCTTGCCAATCCGTCAATACCGGCACTAACTCGCCCCGCTGCCGAGCAGCCTGGGCAATCAAACTAGGCATCAAACCAATACCCGCCCCCGCCAACGTCAAGCGCAATACAGTAGCAAAGCTATTCGAACTAAAGCGTGGCGTTAACATCAGCGTGACCGGTGCTTGTTCAGGAGCATCGCAGAACAGGCTTAACTTGTGGTGCATGGAAGTTCGCAGAATCAACGCCTGCTCCAGCAGTGCATCTGGAGCTAGCGGCACACCCGCTTTGGCCAGATATGCCGGTGTGGCAAAAAAACCGAAGCGTAAATCGGTAAGCCGCCGGGCGCTATAGCCCATATCCGGCAAACCACCGGCTCCAGTAGCACGCATCGCGACATCAATCTGGTGAGCCACCAAGTCGAGCCGTTCATCGGCACTCAATAATTCAATGGTTAATCGGGGATAGAGCGCTTGAAATTCGACCAATAAGGGCGACAACCACTCCTGCGCCAAATCGATGGGAGCCGTGATCCTGAGCATGCCACGGGGTTCATTTTTAGATTCCCGAGCCAGCTCGGCCCCCTCCTCCAGCAGTAGTAAGCCCGCCCGAACCTTGGAAAAAAACTGCATGCCTTCTGCCGTCGGCACCACAGAGCGTGGATGACGCGCCAGTAGCTGGATCCCCAATTGCAATTCCAGGCGCGAAACACGTCGGCTGATGCTCCCCTTGGTCTCGCCTTGCATACGCGCCGCCGCTGAGATCGAACCCAATTCGACCACTCGGCAAAAGGCACGCAAGTCAGCCACCGGCCCGGAGATGGTTTCCGATTTATCAACACTAAGTGCCATTTTTATGGACTTCCGCGCATTTTCGTAAACCTTATTATGACACTCAATCATGTAATACCCAATGGAGACATAATATGCGGATGCCGGTGTTGTTCGTCGCTCATGGCAATCCATTGATGCTGGATTTAGCGCATCGGATGCAAGAATTGACCCGCTGGGGTCAGGAATTGCCTCGGCCAACCGGGATCCTGGTTATTTCAGCCCACTGGCAAAGTCGGCCTTTAACCATAGGAGCCAGTCAACCGACGCCGTTGATTTACGATTTTTACGGCTTTCCGAGCCAGTATTATCAACTCAGCTATCCAACGCCACCGGCGGCCGAGCTTGCCGCGCAGGTACGCCAGTTATTGCAAACTGAGGAAGTCGCCTATCAGGAACAACCAGAGCGTGGATTTGACCATGGCGTCTGGGTGCCACTGCTAGGAATGTACCCGGCCGCCGATATTCCAGTACTGCAGCTGTCTTTGCCTGGTGACAATCCTAAGACGCTACTGGAGCTGGGCCAAACCCTGGCCCCACTGCGCGATGAAGGGATCCTGATCATGACCAGCGGTTATCTGACGCACAATCTGCGCCAGTGGACAGACGACGGCATCATAGCTCCCTGGGCTGCGGCATTTGATGACTGGATTGCCGCTCACCTGCAAGCGCGGGATCAGCAATCCCTGCTCGATTACCAGCGACTGGCTCCCGGCGTACAACAGTCGGTACCGACGCCAGAGCATCTGGTACCGCTGTTCGTAGCCATGGGTGCCAGTACCGATACAGATCCGGTGAGTTTTCCTATCACGGGATTTGAATTCGGATCTTTTTCTCACCGCTCCGTGCAATTTGGCTAGTCAACAGACTGGCGTCCACGACCTGACCTCATTATTAAGGAACTACCGATGATTGATATTCGAACTGCCCCTTACGCTGCGCTCTTGCTCCGCCTCACTCTGGGCATCATGTTTGTCGCCCATGGCCTGATGAAAGTTCTGGTCTTCACACCTGCAGGAACTGTGGGGTTTTTTGCCTCACTGGGTATTCCGGCCGCGTTCGCCTGGCTGACTATGGCCGCAGAACTGGGCGGTGGTCTGCTGTTATTACTGGGTGTGCAAACCCGCTGGATTGCCGTGTTACAACTGCCGGTCCTGCTGGGCGCCTGGGTAGTTCACTCCGGCAACGGCTGGGGATTTAGCAACCCGAATGGCGGTTGGGAATACCCAGCGTTTCTTGCTCTGGCGCAGATCGTCTTGATCCTGCTGGGTGATGGCAAGTTTGCTCTTTCCCCAAGCTGGGATCTGTTTCGAACTAACCGCGCTCGGTAATCACATCGCAACAGCGGACTGATAACTGAAGAGGCTATCAGTCCGCAGCTCAATCGAGATCCCTTCACACTATGGCACTCTTGCGAGTTACCTTGACCCTTGCCCCCTGTCTAGCCCATGCTGGCTGCAAGTGAGTCAGTTGAGGGTCTGCTGTTGCGTTTAAGTTCTTATCACCTGGGATTGCTACTGGCCACCCTGGCCGCCTGTGGTTTTGCCGCCAAAGCTATCTTTGCCAAACTGGCTTATCGCTATGGCGTGGATGGCGTCACCATGGTCACGCTGCGTTTATTGCTAGTTCTGCCCCTCTTGCTCATGTTTCGCGTCTTCCAGACACAACACGGCAATCCGCTATCCCGTCAGGATAAGGGCTGGCTGATCATGTTGGGATTGCTCGGCTACTATCTCTCCAGTCTGTTGGATTTTCTGGGACTGGAAACCGTCAGCGCCAGTGTCGAACGCATGATCCTCTGTCTGTATCCGACCTTGACGGTGTTATTCAGCGCTTTGCTGACACGTAGCCCGATCTCCCGGACAACTTGCAAAGCACTGCTGCTCTGCTACAGCGGCATGGCACTGGTGTTGATCCCCGATCTGCAAACCGCTGAAGCGCAATGGCAAGGCGTGTTGCTGATTGCCGCTAGCACCCTGACCTATGCTCTGTATCTGACATGGAGCCCTTCGGTCATTCACCGCGTCGGCAGTATGCGCTTTACTGAGCTAGCTCTCGGCGTCTCTGCGATTGCTATGTTTCTGCATTTTGCGGTAACTCGCTCACCACAAGCACTACTGACTCAGCCCCTGCAGGTGTGGGGTTACGGATTGGCTATGGCCCTGTTCTCAACCGTCTTGCCGCTGTACGCACTTTCCGCGGCTATGGTACGGATTGGGGCTGGTAAAACGGCCATCATCGGCAGCCTGGGGCCTGTGCTTACCATTATTATGAGCATGCAGTTGCTGGATGAGTGGTTATCCCCATTGCAATGGTGCGGCGTTATTTTGGTGCTGGCCGGGATCTGGCAAGTGGGTAAGCGTCGACATTAAGGAACGGAATTTCATTCAGTCGGAAAAACAAAAACCCCCGATAATCGGGGGTTTTTAACATCAACAAGTCAACATCCATCTCAGCCCACAAATCGGCTCAGCAGATAGAACATACCGCCAGAGAGCATAATGGTCGCAGGTAACGTCAAGACCCAGGCCAGCAGAATGTTCTTGACCGTACCCGACTGCAAACCTGAACGGTTTGCCACCATGGTACCCGCCACCGCCGAAGAGAGGACATGAGTCGTAGACACTGGCATTCCCGTGATGCTGGCGATGCCAATCGCGGCGGCTGCCGTGATCTGGGCCGCCATCCCCTGCGAATAGGTCATGCCTTTTTGCCCAATCTTCTCACCAACGGTTAACACGATCCGCTTCCAACCAATCATGGTGCCAACACCCAAAGCCATGGCAACCGCAATGATGACCCACGTCGGAGCATATTCAGTGGTTGCAGTCAGATCTTTGCGCAGCTTGTTCAGATCGTCTTTTTCCTTGCTGGAAATCGAATCCATCTTGCTGACTTTTTTGGCCGTATCATCAATACACAGCAGCAGGCGACGAACTTGACGACGCCCCTCGGTATCCAACTGGTTGTAGTTGGTGATATTTTCCAGACGAGCACCCAGAGTCTGAATAGCCGCGATCGTCTGTTGGGTATCACATTTGAAGATAGCGGGCAGCGTATGGTTGGCATCCTTACCCAGCAACATCAGTTCAGAAAGTTCCGCCTGATTGCCTTCATAGAAAGTCTGCATATGCAGCGCGGCATCCCGAGTCCGAGCCACCTGATAGGCGGTACTTTCCAGATTCACCACAAAATGACCAGGAACGACCCCGATCAGCACCAGCATGATCATACCGATGCCTTTTTGGCCATCGTTGGAGCCATGGACAAAGCTGACTCCCATTGCCGAGGCAATCAGAGTAAAACGAGTCCAGAACGGTGGATGTTTTTTACCATCCACCAGTTGCCGCTCTTCCGGGCTCTTGTGGATCTTGCTATCCCGCCACACCCGTTTGGCCAGCAGTAACAATAGACCCGCGACCAGCAGACCAACGGTAGGAGAAATAATCAGAGATAACATGATATCAATGGCTTTTTGCACATTGATACCACTGCTTAGCGGCGTATCTGTGATAAAGGCATTGGCAGCACCAACCCCCAGGATGGCACCAATCAGGGTATGCGAACTCGAAGCGGGTAGCCCCAGATACCAAGTTCCCAGATTCCACAGAATGGCTGACGCCAACAGTGAAAACACCATGATCAGACCATGAGCCGAGGCAACGTTTAGCAGTAAATCAACAGGCAGCAAATGTACAATTGCATAAGCAACGCCCAATCCGCCGAGCATGACTCCAGCAAAGTTGAAAATGCCAGAGGCCACAACAGCCATATGAGGCGGCATTGCTTTGGTATAAATCACAGTAGCAACCGCATTGGCAGTATCGTGGAAGCCATTGATAAACTCATAGGCCAACACGAACACCAAAGCCAGAAACAAGCTAATCCCGAGTTCAGGACTCAGGCCAGTAAACATATCTAACATAATAATATGACGGTTAGAGTCGGGAATTGACCGCGGCGAATTATGACAGAAAGATGATGGCGCGGAAGACGATATATAGCCATTTAACGCAAAAAAAGGCGAAAAAAAAGCTTGCTCTGCCGTCAAATGAAGCTGAACTGAACATAAACAGCCGTGTGATTCAACGATGCGCGATACTCAAGAAGCCGCCGATGATTTCTGCCTCACCGCTCGGTCCGACAATAGAATCGGCAATATTTCGTGCGCTATCGTTACTACTTGGCCATCCCATGCGGGCGACGATGGCCCATCATGGTGCTATCTCCGGCATCACGAGGCCGTCGATGACGCAGCTCACCCAAGCCCCTGTCATACCCTCTTCCTTGATGAAACCGATCGTCAACACTGTCACAAGAGTTTCCGTGTGCTGACACAAATCTGCCATCAGCGCCCCCTAGGATGGCAGCGCCTGGAACAACTGGAGAGGTGGCGAGACATGATCAAGATATTTCGGTGGTTTCATCCCAAACAGATTGCACGCTATGTGAAGACATTTCATCAAGGCGTGTTTTTTATCGATGAACAAGGACCGTTCCGCTTTGAAGGGGGCGTTGTCTGCTACGAGCCCCATCACGGTCATGGCTCGTTGCAGTCGGTCGCCGAAATTAACCGTCAACTTCGCGATCTTCGCCAGTTTCGGCCTTAAGCCAAAAGCAGGCACTTCGTCTACGTCTTGTTGAGAAACCCTGTGTTTTTATACGGCCCCGCTCAGTTGCGAGGGCCGTCTTCTATTTTTTGAATCACGCCATTTTGCACCGTCACAATCTGCAAGAACATGCCTTTTCCCATATCAAAGGTCCAGCGCTCACCCGCAATGACTTGTGTTAATTGCCCATCCTCACTCAGTGCCGTTTGGGTCAATGGTTCCACTAATAATGGTTTACCACATTTGATCAGGGCCTCGGCACTGCTATCGCCCGTAGTCAGAACTGAGCTTTTGCAACGCAATACCGCTGCTTGAGCCGTTGGCGCTAGTATTAGCCAGCTCGCCACAACCATCACTACAGAGAGCCAAGTTCGTTGTTGCAACATCATATCCACCCTTTCGTTCAACGGCTTTATCTTGCCCTATAGACTGCCATAAGCTCCGTCTAGGTACCAGAGCACTCGATATACAGCCGAAATAATATGCCCTCCCCCTCATCCACTCCACTGCGCCGCCGATATAAGGGCAAGCAGTTAACACCAACAGATGATGTAAGCGTCACTCGGCAACATCCTCCTAGCAGTCAGAGGTGTACCATGAACCTAGAACAGCTCAGAACTAATTTACGCATGATCTGTAAACAGATTGGGGCCAGTTTTACTCTGGATGAGGCCGAAGGCGAAATCAGGGCTTGTATCGTATGCGGCACCACCTGGTGGCATCTGGTACAAGCAGAATCGGCTGATAGCCGGCTTTGGGAGCAACAACTCTATGAATTACAACATCATCTGCTAAATTAATCGCAGAATGCTACGCTTCGTTCGACAAGTCCTGACCAAGGATCCCAAGCAGGAGAGTCGTTAAGTCACATCGATGACTGGACATTGCTGCCACAAGGAATTTGAATAGTGAAAATGCCTCATGAAAAAACGGGAAGCCACATTCCTCGAGACCATCATCCGGGAATGACCAGCAGCACAGCACAGGTTGAATATTTACCCATCATGCATATTGGCAAACACAGGCTCTCAAGCGCCTTGATTATTGCGCTTGCCATTGTGTTTGCCGTCATGATCGGTGATCTGCCAACCTTCAGTCACTGGATCCAACAGAGCAATACTCTCACCGTTAATGATGGTGCGGTACGCCTCGGTACCGTCTACAGCGAACAGGTCTCAAGCCAACTGATTATTAGCCGGGTCATCGATAACGGCGAATTGCTACGCATCAGCGCGGATCCGGCGCATCTTTACGCAGTCGCTGTCGAACAGGTATTACATAACATCCGACAAATCAATGATCAGGCCAAGGTGGCACAAGGGGAACAATTCACGCCGGTATTATTCGAGTCAGCCATGTGGAGTGACGACATTCGTATCCAGCTCCGAACCCAGATTGAATACCAATCGGAACATCAGAATCCTTACCGCTTTACCTTGAATAGCAGCGACCGCATCGTTAAAAAAGATCAGGCTCGTATCAAGCCCATCCTCGATAGCATTCAACAATATGGGGATCAACAACTGGCCGAATACCGGGCGCATTACAGCTTTATCCCCACGCACACACCGTAGGATTTTGTCGTACCTTGTCCATGAAAAGAGGCGCCCATTGGCGCCTCTTGACTGATATTGGCATCGAGCTACTTATGTCGGTATGAAACTACCGTCGGCAATTCGACACCACAACAATGCCTTGCGCCGTCACCGTGTGACCCGCTTGCCGATCAGCTTCATGATCATAGCCAATCACACTGTCATCCGGGATGTGAACCCCTTCATCGATGATGGCCCGACGGATCTTGGCATTCCGGCCGATATTGGCGCCTTCGAGCAAAATCGAATCCTCTACCAGGCTAAAACTATTGACGCGGCAGCGTTGACCCATGATCGAGCGTCGAACCGTTCCACCACTGATCACACAACCACCACAAATATAAGAGTCCAGGCTCTGGCCGCGCCGGGAATCATCATCGAACACTGTCTTGGCTGGCGGCAAATTGCTGGGTTTAGTCAGGATGGGCCATTTGTAGTTGTACAGGTTGAGCTGGGGAGACACGGCAATCAGGTCCATATTCGCTTCATAGTAGGAGTCCAACGTACCAACGTCCTTCCAATAGCCCTTCTCTTCCGGAGTCATATCCGGGATCAGATTGTCATTAAAGTTATAGGCAAATACGCGGTCTCCAGCCTCCAGCATCATGGGGATTACATGTTTACCGAAATCCAGATCCGCATAGCGCTTTTTCCCTTCTTTGATCACATGGATCAGTTTTTCACGGGAGAAGATGTAATTGCCCATGGAGGCAAAACAGGTATCCCGTCCAGGAATCGTTTTAGGTTCAGCCGGTTTTTCGACAAACTCCTGTACCTTACCCTCTTCATCGACCCCGAAAACACCAAAGCGCCGAGCCTCTGCCTGAGCGACTTCCAGTGCGGCTATGGTAATATCGGCACCCCGCTGGATATGGAAATCGATCATCTGGCGGATATCCATCTTGTAGATGTGATCGCCACCGAAGACGGCGACATAATCGGCGTCTGAATCTTCAATAAAACGCAGATAGTGGCCGATAGCATCGGCGGTACCCTTGAACCACTCTTCGCCATCGCTATTGGTTTCCGGCGAAATTGCCTCGAAGTGCTCATCCCAACCGGTCCATTTATCCCACGAGTCGCGGATATGTTTATTCAATAAGTAAGATTTGTACTGGGTCAGAATATAGACATTCTTGATGTTGGAGTTGAAAAAATTACTCAGTACAAAATCAATAATCTTGTACTTACCACCAAATGCAACACCGGGCTTGGGCCGGGACAAGGTCAACGGGCTGAGCCGTTCCCCTTTTCCTCCCGCCAGAACCATCGCAATGGTTTTGCGGGATGCAGGATTGATATAAGACATTTGGAGCTCCCCACGACAGTAGACTGTTCATTTGATTTATCATCTATTCGGGCCGATTGAAAGCGTTATCAGGCCACTTTCGAGTCTACCAAGGTGAAGTGACAATTCTGCTTGCTGGATCGAATTTTTTATCTGCCGTGATGGCTGTTACATTATTTTACAGCGAGTCACAGTACTCACTCCTAGCCACCGCTTTGGGGCCGATAAAACAGCGGCGACACCGAGGTCGCCGCATGGAATTTTTGTTACCCGAGATGGGATGTTTCGAGTTAGCGGGCCACCTCTTCTTCTAAAGGCAGCACCTGATCTACTCCAAGCTCGGCCTCCATCTGCGCATAAGCATGTTGCATCGTCGCTGATGGCTGTTTATCCAGCAGACTCACAGTCACAATCGTCAGCGAAGCGCCAATGAACCCTGGAACCATTTCATACAGGCCCCACCAGCCGCCATTGCGCCAGAGGATCACGGTAACGGCGCCGACCAGCATACCGAACAAGGCTCCATTGCGGGTCATGCGCGGCCACAACAGCGAAAACAACACCACGGGACCAAACGCGGCCCCAAAACCAGCCCAGGCATAACCGACCAAACCCAATACCTGACTCTGGGGATTGCGTGCAATCAGCAAGGCAATGACAGCAACCAGTAACACCATCAAGCGGCCACACCAGACCAATTCGCGTTGTGAGGCCGTCGGGCGCAAGAACGCTTTGTAGAAGTCCTCGGTGAGTGCCGATGCAGACACCAATAACTGGCATGACAGAGTACTCATGATCGCAGCCAGAATGGCAGAGAGCAGGATCCCGGCAATCCAGGGGTTAAACAGCACCTGAGCCAAGGTGATGAAGATGCGCTCCTGATTCTCAACAACCGGCGTCGCCTGCTCCGGATGAGCGGCAAAATAGGCAATACCGAAGAACCCCACTGCGACCGCGCCACCTAGACACAAGATCATCCAGGTCATACCAATCTTGCGCGCATTGGGGATCGCCTTCACTGAACTGGCCGCCATGAAGCGGGCCAGAATGTGCGGTTGTCCCATATAACCCAAGCCCCAGGCCATCAATGACAGGATCCCAATCCCAGTAGTACCGCTGAACATATTGCTGTAATTGATATTAATGCTATCGATCACCGCCAGGGTTTCATCAAAGCTACCTAACTTCATCATCACGATCACTGGCGTCAGCAGCAGGGCAAAGATCATCAGGGTCGCCTGCACGGTATCCGTCCAGCTCACCGCCAGAAAACCGCCGACGAACACATAAATGATGGTTGCAGCCGCTCCAGCCCACAGCGCGAGATCGTAACTCAGACCAAAGGTTTGCTCGAACAGACGGGCACCGGCCACCATACCGGAAGCGCAATAGATGGTGAAAAACAGCAAGATAATGACCGCCGACAGCAAGCGTAGCAAACGGCTGCGATCCTCAAAACGATGAGTAAAATAATCCGGTAATGTCAAAGCGTTATGGCTGATCTCGGTATAGACCCGGATCCGCCCGGCAATAAACAACCAGTTGAACCAAGCGCCAAGAATCAAACCGATCGCAATCCAACTCTCGGAAATCCCGGCGGCAAAAATCGCCCCCGGCAAGCCCAGCAATAACCAGCCGCTCATATCCGAAGCCCCTGCGCTCATGGCAGTGACAAAGCTGCCCAATGAGCGCCCCCCCAGAATGTAGTCGGATAAATTTCGTGTATAGCGCCAAGCGGCAAAACCGATGCCGATCATCGCCAGAATATAAATAATGAAGGTAATAGTGGTGGGATTACTAAAGTTCATTGGCATCCTGCCTGTTGGTTATGCAAAACCCCGATTTTGCGGACTAGCGCCGATACAGGCAAGCCGCTGGCCAGCAATGCGGGCAAAAACTCGATGTTACCTGCGGCCGATCAATTTACATACCGCCTGCGGATCAGAAATCAAACGCCATAACAGCACAAACTCTCGTCGCCAAATCCCGTTCACTTGCCAGAGACTCGGATGCTATCCTGACACTCGAGCTGTATAGCTGATTCTCATCATTCCTTTTTCATTGGAGAAACCATGCACTCCCGTTTATTTTTGGTTCTGATGTGCCTGCTTGCAGGTTTGGTCACCGCGTGTTCAAGCCTGGACACACTTAAAGCCCCTACGGCAACCGTCATGGCGGTTCGTCCGATGGCTGGCAAGGGAGTGCTGCCCAACTTTGCCATTGACCTGCATCTGAGCAATCCAAATCCCCAAGAGCTGACGCTGCGAGGGGCTAGCTACTCTTTATCGCTTGAAGGTCAACCACTGGTCAGTGGTGTTGCTAGCAAATTGCCGGTGCTGCCCGCCTATGGCGAGGCAGATGTAACTCTGACGGCAGTTCCGGACGTTCTGGGGGCCTTGGGGTTGGCACAACAGCTGATGCAACAAGGCGATCTCAGTGCCTTGCATTACCGTCTGGAGGCTCGGCTGGACTTGGCCGCATTGCTACCGGATCTCATCATCGAAAAAGAAGGAACTCTCAGTCCGCGTTAAGTAAGAGTCGCGGGTCGACGAGTACCATATCAGTCAACGGCCTGTGAGTATCGCTATCTCTCGGGCCCAATATGCAGTGAACACCTGCTGTCATTACGTATTGAGCTATTACTGGCGCCAACAAAAAACCCCGGAACAATCCGGGGTTTTCTTTTAACGACGAGCATGCAAGGTGGTATTTAGAGACTTGCCTTCACTCGGGCATGTAACTCTTGCACCGAGCTGACGCTAGCGGTTTCATCCACCGGCATCGCCATGCAGCAAGCAAAAGCTGCATTCAAGGTCGTGGTATAGGAGACCTTGTGTTGCAAGGCTCCGCGACGCAGTTGCTTGGAGTCCTGGATCGCCTGACGCCCTTCGGCGGTGTTGACGATATAGGTGTACTCGCCGCTCTTGATGCGATCCAGAATGTGCGGACGGCCTTCGTGTACCTTGTTGACCAGACGCGGATTAATGCTCGCCTCGCCCAGAATAACAGCGGTACCGTGCGTTGCATCCAGCTCGAAGCCGGCTTCAATCAGCTTGGAAGCCAGATCGACGACCCGTTGCTTGTCACCGTTGCGCACTGACAGCAATACCCGGCCTGAGCGCGGAATGGCACTGTTAGCACCCAACTGAGACTTAGCGTAGGCTTCGGCGAAAGTATCACCCACCCCCATCACCTCACCGGTGGAGCGCATTTCTGGCCCCAGCAGCGGATCGACGCCCGGGAACTTGTTGAACGGCAATACCACTTCCTTGACGGAGTAGAACGGCGGAATGATCTCCTTGGTGAAACCTTGGCTAGCCAGTGACTGACCCGCCATGACGCGGGCAGCAATCTTCGCCAACGGAGCACCGGTCGCCTTGGAAACAAAGGGGACAGTCCGGGCAGCACGCGGGTTCACTTCAATGAGGTAGATCTCGTCATCCTTGATGGCGAACTGCACGTTCATCAGGCCGATAACACCCAGCTCCATAGCGAGCTTGCGGACCTGCTCGCGGATGCGATCCTGCACATCGGCCGACAAGGTATAGGGAGGCAAGGAGCAACCGGAGTCACCGGAATGGATACCGCACTGCTCAATGTGCTCCATGATGCCGCCAATCACGACCTGCTCACCATCGCAGATGGCATCCACGTCCACCTCGATTGCATTATCCAGGTAGCGATCCAGCAGCACAGGGGACTCGTTAGAGACGCTCACCGCCTCGTTGAAGTAACGACGCAGATCCTGTTCGTCATAGACGATTTCCATGGCCCGGCCACCCAGTACATAGGAGGGACGAACCACCAGCGGATAGGTGATCTTGGCTGCCAGTTGCACTGCCTGCTCGATGGCCGTCACAGTGGCGTTTTCCGGCTGCTTGAGACCCAGACGCTCGACGGCTTGTTGGAAACGTTCACGGTCTTCGGCGCGGTCAATCGCATCCGGGCTGGTACCGATAATCGGCACACCCGCCGCTTCCAGGGCACGAGACAGCTTCAATGGCGTTTGGCCACCGTACTGCACGATCACACCCTTGGGCTGTTCGACGCGGACGATTTCCAGCACATCTTCCAGGGTCACCGGTTCGAAGTAGAGACGATCCGAGGTGTCGTAATCGGTGGAGACGGTTTCCGGATTACAGTTGACCATGATGGTCTCGTAACCATCTTCGCGCAGCGCCAGAGCCGCATGTACGCAACAGTAGTCAAACTCGATACCCTGACCGATCCGGTTCGGGCCGCCACCCAACACCATGATCTTGTCACGGTTGGTCGGCGCGGCTTCGCACTCTTCATCGTAGGTGGAGTACATGTAGGCAGTGTTGGTGGCAAACTCGGCGGCGCAGGTATCCACCCGCTTGTAGACCGGCAGAATGTTGTGCTTGTGACGCAACTTGCGCACCTCGCCTTCCGCCACACCCAGCAGCTTACCCAGGCGAGCATCGGCAAAACCCTTGCGCTTGAGAGACCGCAGGAATTCCGGTGTCAGAGCCAGCATGCCGCCTTCCATCACCTTCTCTTCGAGCTTGACGATCTCTTCGATCTGCACCAGGAACCAGGGGTCAATCTTGGTCAGCTTGAAGATCCCCTCGACCGAGAGGCCAGCCCGGAACGCATCGGCGATGTACCAAATCCGATCCGCACCGGCGTTTTGCAGCTCGTGGCTAATGCGGGAGAAGCTCCCCGGATCCTTGGCATCAACCATGGGGTCAAAGCCGGTCTTGCCGGTTTCCAGACCACGCAAGGCCTTGTGCAACGACTCCTGGAAGTTACGCCCAATCGCCATCACTTCACCGACCGACTTCATCTGAGTGGTCAGACGGTCATTGGCACCGGCGAATTTTTCGAAGTTGAAGCGTGGCACCTTGGTGACCACATAATCGATAGAAGGCTCGAACGATGCCGGGGTCTTGCCACCGGTGATGTCATTCATCAGCTCATCCAGGGTGTAACCAATCGCCAGCTTGGCCGCAACCTTGGCAATCGGGAAACCGGTCGCCTTGGAGGCCAGCGCCGAGGAGCGGGAGACCCGTGGATTCATTTCGATGATGACCATGCGGCCATCCTTCGGGTTGATACCAAACTGGACGTTGGAGCCGCCGGTTTCCACGCCGATTTCACGCAGCACCGCCATGGAGGCGTTGCGCATCAGCTGGTATTCCTTGTCGGTCAGAGTCTGCGCCGGAGCCACCGTAATGGAGTCTCCAGTGTGGATGCCCATCGGATCAAAGTTTTCAATGGCACAGACGATGATGCAATTGTCGTTGCGATCTCGTACCACTTCCATCTCGTACTCTTTCCAGCCAATCAGGGATTCGTCGATCAGCAGCTCTTTGGTCGGCGACAAGTCCAGGCCACGTTCACAGATTTCAACAAACTCTTCCGGGTTGTAGGCGATACCGCCGCCAGAACCACCCATGGTAAATGAGGGGCGGATGATGCAGGGGAACCCGACCATCTGCTGAACACCCCACGCTTCTTCCATATTATGGGCGATGCCGGCACGCGGGCACTCCAGCCCGATGCTGCGCATGGCAACATCGAAACGACGGCGATCTTCGGCCTTGTCGATGGCATCCGCGGTGGCGCCGATCATCTGCACGCCGAACTCGGCCAGCACGCCATGGCGTTCCAGATCCAGAGCACAGTTCAGTGCCGTCTGGCCGCCCATGGTCGGCAGCACCGCATCCGGGCGCTCTTTCTTGATGATCTCGCGCACCACTTCCCAGGTAATGGGCTCGATATAGGTAGCATCGGCCATCTCTGGATCGGTCATGATGGTGGCCGGATTGGAGTTCACCAGAATGACGCGATAACCCTCTTCACGCAGAGCTTTACAGGCTTGGGCGCCGGAGTAGTCAAATTCGCAAGCCTGACCGATAACGATTGGGCCTGCGCCCAGGATCAGGATGCTTTTAAGGTCTGTACGTTTTGGCATGACTCTACCCTACTCCTTATGCGCGGTACTTTTTGATGAGCTCGATAAAATGGTCAAACAGCGGTGCCGCATCATGGGGCCCGGGACTGGCTTCCGGGTGTCCCTGGAAGCTGAACGCCGGCTTATCCGTGCGATGAATGCCTTGCAGCGAGCCATCAAACAATGATTTGTGGGTGGCGCGCAGATTATCTGGCAAGGTGGCTTCATCGACAGCAAAACCGTGGTTCTGGCTGGTGATCATCACCACATTGCGGTCCAGATCCTTGACCGGATGGTTACCGCCATGGTGACCAAATTTCATCTTGATGGTCTTGGCCCCCGAGGCCAGACCAAGTAATTGGTGCCCCAGACAGATACCGAATACCGGGATCTCGGTGGTAAGAAACTCTTGAATGGCAGCAATCGCATAATCACAAGGCGCAGGATCCCCCGGACCATTGGAGAGGAAGATGCCGTCCGGATCCATCGCCAGCACCTCGGCAGCCGTTGTCTTGGCTGGTACCACGGTCAGGCGGCAGCCGCGATCGGCCAGCATGCGCAGTATGTTACGCTTGGCGCCGAAGTCGTAAGCCACCACATGGAATGGGTAGCTGGCTGGCTTGGTGTGACCCAGACCCAGCTTCCAGCTGCCTTCGGTCCACTCGTAGGCTTCAGCGACAGTGACCTCCTTGGCCAAGTCCATGCCGTTGAGTCCGGGAAATGCTTTGGCATGAGCCAACGCCTGCGCTTCATCCAGCTCTTTACCCGTCATGATGCAACCGGCCAGGGCCCCCTTCTCACGTAAAATCCGCGTCAGTTTGCGAGTATCAATATCGGCGATACCCACTACATTTTGACGCTTGAGATAATCGGAGAGAGTTTCTTGAGAGCGGAAGTTGGAAGCAACGAGGGGGAGATCACGAATGATGAGGCCTTGAGCATGAATGCTTGGGGATTCTTCGTCTTCGCTGTTGGTGCCGGTGTTGCCGATGTGAGGATAGGTGAGGGTAACAATCTGACGGGAATAAGAAGGATCAGTAAGTATTTCCTGATACCCCGTCATTGAGGTATTAAATACCACCTCGCCAACGGAACAACCTTCTGCGCCAATTGAAACGCCCTTGAATACCGTGCCATCTTCCAACACGAGTAAGGCAGAATGAGTCAAGACGACCTCCAATTTCGTGATTCTTGAGTGATTTTGCCGTCGAAAAGCCATGAACACCTGATTTTTAACCATCAAGCATGCCATACCGAGCAAATTGGGCGCATTTTACCTGAATGAGGGAACAATACAACCCCCGCCGACCAGCGAAAGAAAATAAATGCTATTTATTTGCATAATTCGCCAAAAACAACATCACAAAAAACAATACAAAAGCAGCAAAAAAACTAGAAAACGTTTGAATCCATGAAATTAAAATCAGAATGCGTAAAATTAAATAAATACTGAATATTACACTGATTAATAACAAGTTATTGTTATGCGATACATCATCAATAAGAGGGGTAAGCAGCCAAAAAGACAACAAGTCATGCAATAACGCACAGCAGGGATGAAAACGATAAAAATGCAGCAACATTCGACTAGCAAGTAGCTTTTAACGTCGCACGAGGAATTGAATTACCCACCCAGACAAAAAAACCGCCTCTCGGCGGTTTTGATGATTATTTCAATGCCAGTACATCCTGCATGTCATACAGACCCGCCGGTTGACTCGCTAACCAAACCGCCGCTCTGACCGCCCCATTGGCAAACGTCAGACGACTGGAGGCCTTATGGGTGATCTCGACTCGCTCCCCGATATCCGCAAACATCACCGTGTGCTCACCGACGAGATCCCCGGCACGAATGGTGGAAAAACCTATGGTCTGACGATCCCGCTCGCCGGTGATCCCCTCGCGGCCATACACGGCGCAAGTTTTCAAATCACGTCCCAAGGTCTTGGCAACCACTTCACCCATGCTCAGGGCCGTTCCTGACGGGGCATCGACCTTGTGTCTATGATGTCCTTCGATGATCTCGATATCGGTATAATCACCCATCACTTGAGCCGCCTGCTCGAGCAACTTGAAGACCAGATTAACCCCGACACTGTAATTCGACGCAAATACGATGCCCATCTGCCCGGCCGCTTCATTGATCGCCTCCTTACCCTCATCGGTAAAGCCAGTCGTACCGATGACAATCTGTTTTCCGTGCGCTCGCGCAAATGCCAGATGGCTCAGCGTAGCCTCCGGGCGGGTAAAATCGATGATAAGATCAAATGCGTCACGCACCTTGGCTAAATCGTCGGTAATCGTCACACCTAACGACCCCAGACCGTTCAGTTCTCCTACATCGAGACCCAACACCGCAGAGCCCGGGCGTTCCAGTGCCGCCGTCAATCGGGCCGCAGGATGATGACCAATCGCCTCGACCAGAACCTTCCCCATACGACCATTACAGCCCACCAGGGCAATACGGACCTGATTTTCCATATCTATCCTTATCCACTTTTTGATTCAGAACGCTTGATGCGTTGAGTGTAACCAGAGCGTATAGACTTTGAAAAGCGCCCAAAAAAAAGGCCGGAGTCATCCGGCCTTTCTAAACAGCTGACTCAGACGATATCCAGCAGCTCGACTTCGAACACCAAGGTAGAAAACGGCGGGATAGAGCCAGCACCGCGTTCGCCATAGGCCAGATGATGAGGGATCGTCAGCTTCCACTTAGAGCCGACTGTCATCAGCTGCAGCGCCTCAACCCAACCGGCAATCACACCGGTCACCGGGAATTCGGCAGGCTGACCACGAGTCACAGAGCTATCAAAGACCCGACCATCCGGGAAAGTGCCATGGTAATGGACACGTACCTTGTCACTCTTGGCAGGCTTGGAGCCCTCACCCGCAGTCAACACCTCAAATTGCAGGCCTGACTCGGTAACGGTGACGTTATCACGGGCGGCATTGCTGGCCAGATAAGCCTCGCCTTCAGTACGAGCAGCCGCTGACAATTCACGCTCGGCCGCTTCCAGCTTGGCGGTGATCTCTTCAAATGCCTGACCAATCTCTTCATGGCTGACAGCGAAATCATGGCCCAGAACCGCATCTTCAATGCCTTGTTTGACCGCAGCCAGATCCAGGCCTTCGAAAGATTGCTGCGCCAGTTGGTCACCAATCTGACGACCGATACCATAGCTGGCTTTCTGTTCTGTGGTTTGCAATAAGCTCATGAATACTCCAGTTATATGACCAAAAATAAAAGATGAACGGTTGGCATAATAGCAGATTTCATCGGTATGCCTATCCAGCGCCCTGAAAACAGCGGCTAAAGAGCCTTGACCATATGCCGCTGTAGGTAACGGCCAGAGCCTAAGGGTTGCGACTGGCTTTGCCCGTCGTAATGAAAACCATGGCTGAGATAGAAGCGCTCTGCCGGTATGTT
Organism: Pseudaeromonas pectinilytica; assembly: GCF_054780855.1. NCBI lineage: Bacteria > Pseudomonadati > Pseudomonadota > Gammaproteobacteria > Aeromonadales > Aeromonadaceae > Pseudaeromonas > Pseudaeromonas pectinilytica. Next base: position 12,384 of record NZ_BAAGVN010000342.1, on the reverse strand, counting down.
GTTGGCCAAGACCCACAGGCTCAGGCGTCGGATCCCTTCATTGCACATATCACCCATCGCCTGGCGGAGTAACTGCGAACCAATTCCTTGACGCCAAAAAAAAGGATGCAAGTAAAGAGAACGCAGCAGTGCGCGATGGGATGCTTCTGGGATCCAGTACAGAAACCCCACCAGAGCATCATCCTGTTCGGCTAACAAGGTGTGACAGGGATGAGCGGCAATGCGTTCCTGCCAGATGGTGATGCGTTCAGCCTCGCTGCGTAGCGGAAAATCCCGCGGCAACAATTGCCGATAGGCCTGTACCCAGCTTTCATGCTGCACCTGGGCAATTTCACCGGCATCCGCCATCACGGCAGGACGGATCCTCAACTCTGGCATTGCGGCTGGCGGCCCAATTCACGGGCTTTATTGTAAAAAGGTGTCACGACGGCCAGCTGGTCCTGTAACTCCTTGATACGACTTTCACCAGAAGGGTGGGTCGATAAAAACTCGGGGGGAGCCTTGCCTTTCGTCACCGCCGCCATGTTTTGCCACAAGGCGATGGCTTGCTCGGGTTTAAAGCCAGCAGAAGCCATCAACTGCAGCCCCAGCACATCGGCCTCCGACTCTTGAACTCGACCATAGGGCAATAAAATACCGACCTGGGCGCCCAAACCCAGCGCCGCCATAGCGGGGCCGCGCGCTGTTGAGTCCGCCAATGCCGAATCGGCCGCCGCCATACCGACGTTAGCCAACTGAGATTGGGATAAACGCTCATTGGAGTGACGAGCCAAGACATGGGAGACTTCGTGACCAATTACGGCAGCAAGTTGATCCTGATTCTTCGCCGCCTTGAACAACCCGGTATACACCCCGATCCGCCCACCGGGTAAGGCGAAGGCGTTGACATCATCGGATTCAAACAGCACAACCTGCCAATCAGCAATGCTGGTCTTGTAAGTAGCCGGGATCTCATGGACCACCGCATCGGCAACACACTGCACGTACCGTGTTAGTTTCTTGTCGGTTGAAACCTTCTCTTCCTTCTTGAGTTGCTCGAAGGAGGACAATCCCATTTGAGCGACTTCACCATCACCAAACAGAATCAACTGTTTACGCCCCGTGGGGGATGTAGCACATGCCGCGACCAATAATGCCGCCACGCCACCGAACAACCACTTCTTCATCCTAGGATTCCTTGTCATTGAACTGGCGAAAATCTTAATCCAATCACGGCTGAAGACAAGATATGTAAAGAGATTGGACAATTAAAATAAAAAGCGCGCCGACTTGGGCGCGCTTTTAGAAACGAGTGAATGGAAAAACTCCATTCAATACCACCGATTACTTGGTGTATTGCTCCGGACTGATTTGTCCAATCTCGGCAGCCGTTTTATCAGCCAGCAACCAGAGGGTAAACTGATGTAACTGGGCATGATGCGCAAGAGCAACCAAGAAAGCGCCCCCGACCTCACGATAGCCCAACTCATAGTTCTTCAATGTGGTAGGCGGGACGCCTAGTAATTCGGCGAACTTGGGTCGGCTCAAGCCAACAGTTTCGCGGATTTGGCGGATTTTTTGTCCTACGGAGACTTCACTGATATTCATACGATTCCTCACACAGCTTGCTTTGCGACGGGTTCGAGCCGCAATAGTTCAGAGTTGATTTATTGTTGTGTACGTCAGTTTTATCCGGCTCCGCCGTTTATATCGTGCTTTATCATTATCATGCTGGAACAGCTCTTGGCAGACCTATCAATAGCCGCCAAGAGCTGCGCATGTTAAACCTAACAGTTGACAGGGTAAACTAAAAAAACGTTTCCACTTGAATTCAAGTGTAGCCCATTCGACAGGATGTCAAATCATGAAGCACCACTTAGTCGCAGTTCTGCCTGAATCTCTGCTGTCAGCTCCACTCGACTCGGAAATTCTTTCCTTACTCAACCTGTTGTCCATCCAGGCAATATTGTGTGATTCACCCGATAGCAACAGCCCAGCGTCCATATTGCTGCGCCTAAAAAATATTCAACCATTCGAGCTGCTGATACCCGGTATCGATACCACTGGGGTACCCGCGTATCAATTACACTCCGACCAAGGATCGACAGACGATCTCTGGCTACATCCAGCAACAAAGTCCCATCTTGATCACGGACAATTAGTGCTACCTGAGGGCTTGAGCGAGCTGATGTTTTGGCTGGATTCACCGCAACCGCTCTGGATCTCGGCACCACTGGCCATACTCCCCGTGGTGCGTGCCATTATGAACATCCATCCGCTGGATCCTTATTTGGCCACCCATTACATGCGCCAGTTACAGCCACTCTTGAGTCAGTTATCAGTAGAGTCACTGACACAGATTATGGACATCAAGCAGCAGCGGAAATATGTTCTTGACGAGAATTTACCTATAGAAATAAGTAACTACTTAAAACTAGAAAAAAAACTGCACAGACAATATCTCGGACATTGACCGGAACATGCGCACTGACAACCGTTTTCCTCACTGATAGATGCTGAAAACGCCACATAATCTTCTGCTATGGCGCAAACTAAAAGTCCGCTCGGATATATTTCCGTCACTCAAATGGCTATCGACAAGTGCTTGGCATCAGGGAGAGACTCGCTCATAATATGACGCGCATCACGTTCCCGGCTAGATTCCGGGTTCTTTCCATCTATGGAGATCACAAAAAAATGAAATTGACAGTGGCATCTACTCTGATTGCAAGCATCATCGCCGGTCTGGCCATGAGTTCCGTGGCCCAAGCAAATGACGCAGAGGGAGCCTTTGTGGGCGCTGGCGCCGGTTGGAGCCGAGCTCAAGATCTGACAGATCTGTCTAACTCCGGTGTCGAGCGCGACGCTTTCTCTTCTCGCCTGCTGGCCGGTTACACCCTGAACGAAAACCTGGGCTTTGAAGCCGGTTACGACTGGCTGGGCCACGCCAAGGTTGATGGTCAAACCTGGCGCACCGATGGTTGGACTCTTTCCGTCCTGCCTCGCTTGCCGTTGACCCAACAAGTTTCACTGCTGGGCGAGTTCGGTGTTATGCGTGACTTCACTACTAATGACGCCAGCAACACCAAGTCCCACGGTTACTCTCCGGTCTTTGGCCTGGGTGCCGCTTACCGCGTCAACGACGCCATGGATCTGCAAGCGCGCTATCGTCTGATCGACGATGCAGGCCGTGATGCGACCGGTAATTCCGATATCCATAACCTCGGCCTGGAAGTTGTCTACTACCCAACTCGGACTAGCGCTCCGGCACCAGTCGCTGTCGCAGCTCCAGTTGCAGAGCCGACCCCAGCGCCAGCACCGCAAGAAGTCGTGGAAACCAAGCGTTTCACATTGACCTCCGACGTGTTGTTCGATTTCGGTAAAGCCACGCTGAAGCCAGAAGGCAAGGCTGCACTGACCAAGTTGTTTAACGAAATTACCCATCTGGAAATGAAAGACAACCAGACTGTGGTTTATGGTTATACCGACCGTATCGGCTCCGATGCCGCCAACCAAGCTCTGTCCCAACGCCGCGCGCAAACCGTTGCTTCCTACCTGACCAACCAGGGTATTGCTGCTAGCAAAATCTCTGCTGCTGGCCGCGGTGAAGCGAATCCGGTAACCGGCACGTCCTGCGATACCGTCAAGAACCGCAAGAACCTGATCCTGTGCCTGGCACCGGACCGTCGGGTGGAAATCGAAGTCAAGGGTATCAAGGAAATCGTCGTTACCAAGTAATGGGTTTCAACGTCGGATCTGAAGGCCGTCCATCTGATGATGGGCGGCTTTTTTATGAGCCACTGCCAAGCTCCCCTTCAGCTCATGTGTCATCTGAGCTATTCTCGCGACACCTAGATAGGAGGTTTTTCAATGGCAGATAAGCAACCCATTCCCCGCCAAGACTTGTTGATCATGGCCAATCAGATGATCCGTGATCATGAGGATTATATGGAAGGCATGCAGGCCGATAGTGTCGAGCAAAAAAATGGCATTCTGATCTTCAAAGGCGAGTTTTTCTTTGATATCCAAGGCTTGCCGAGCCCGAAAACCATGGCCGTTTTCAATATGTTTAAATACCTAGCCCAGACGCTTTCCGGACAGTATCAGTTAGTCGACTAGCGAGCGCTTGAAACCGGGTTAGATCCAGACCCGGTTTCTTATGTATCCAACATCTGCATCCGAGATCCCCAATTGTCACTGTTGGAGCCGAAGTCTGACGCTATCACTACTAAGCCGAGACGGATTGTGTCTTGCCTCGACGGACTCGGAATGCCAGAATCCGCCCATGTCCAAATGTTGTAGATCTGTGAAATGAATGTGGTCGTCTACGGGATCCGCCAATGCGATACCCTGAAAAAAGCCTTGAAATGGCTCGAAGCTCAACACATTAGCTATCGCTTCCACGATTATCGAAAAGATGGTCTGCCACCCGCCCTGCTGGATGAGTTCATCGCGGCTCTCGGCTGGGAAGCGCTGCTCAATCGCCGAGGCACCACCTATCGCGCCTTAAGCGATGCCTGCAAGTCATCTCTGGATGCTGGCTCAGCCCGAACCTTGATGCTGGAACAACCCGCCATCATCAAACGCCCGCTTCTGGTACTCGATGAGCGCTACCAGCTAGGTTTTGATGAAGCCAGCTACCAAGCCTTGTTTGGCCGCTAAAATTTAATCTCGCAAGGATGCATTATGTCTGACTCCCCCGTACTTACTCTGGCCCGGGACCTTATCTCCCGCCCTTCGGTCACCCCAGAAGATGCCGGTTGCCAACAGATGATGGCAGATTATCTGTCGCGTTTGGGTTTTAGCATCGAACCCATGGTGTTTCATGACACGACAAATCTCTGGGCTCGCCGCGGTAACGAAGGTCCACTGTTCTGCTTTGCCGGACATACCGATGTCGTCCCTCCTGGCCCTCTGGATAAATGGGACACCCCTCCGTTCGAACCCACTATTCGTGATGGCCTCTTATATGGTCGCGGTGCTGCCGATATGAAGGGCTCGCTGGCTGCCATGTTGGTTGCCGTTGAGCGCTTCGTCACCGCACATCCAGACCATCAGGGATCCATTGCCTTTCTCATCACCAGTGATGAAGAAGGACCGTTTATCAATGGCACTCCTAAAGTGGTGGAAACCCTTGAAGCTCGCAATGAAAAGATTACCTGGTGTCTGGTCGGCGAGCCTTCGTCCACCCGCTTGCTGGGTGATGTGGTGAAAAATGGTCGTCGCGGCTCCATCACCGGCGATCTATTGGTCAAGGGTATTCAAGGCCATGTCGCCTATCCACACCTGGGCCGTAATCCGATCCACCAAGCAGCTCCGGCGCTGGCCGAGCTGGCCAGCACAGTATGGGATCAGGGGAATGCCTTCTTTCCACCGACCAGCTTTCAAATCCCGAACATCTCGGCGGGCACCGGGGCCTCGAATGTGATCCCCGGTGAGCTCCAGGTGCAGTTCAACTTCCGCTTCAGCACCGAGCTGACGGCGGAACAGATCAAGGAACGAGTCCGGGCTATCCTCGACCGTCATGGTCTGGAATATGACCTAACCTGGACACTGAGTGGTCACCCATTTCTGACCTCGACCGGTGATCTGGTGGAGGCCACAGTCGCGGCAATCGAAGAAGTTCAAGGCTTCCGCCCCGAGCTCTCGACCTCAGGCGGCACCTCCGATGGCCGTTTTATCGCCCCAACAGGTGCGCAAGTTATAGAGTTGGGTCCGCTGAATGCCACCATTCATAAGCTGAATGAATGCGTAAAGGTCGCGGATCTCGACACCTTGGCCGATGTCTATACCGCAATTTTACGCCGGTTGCTGGGCTGATGAGTCAAGCTCTGTGCAGCGCCCACTGCCTTGGGCTGGATGAGAGCCATCTCATCCAGCTGCCCGATTCCCCCCACCGGTTGTTGCCTGCGACGGCCATAGCCTTCATGGCCATGCAACAGGCAGCACTGGCGGACGGGATCGAGCTGGCGCTGGCATCGAGTTATCGCAGCTTTGCCCGCCAACTGCTGATCTGGAATGAGAAATTTACGGGCCTTCGTCCCGTGCTGGATGCGGATAGTCGACCGCTGGATGTGACGACATTGAATGATGAGGCTCGCATCCACGCCATCTTGCGCTGGAGTGCCTTACCCGGCACCAGTCGTCATCATTGGGGGACCGATATGGATATCTACGCCCCAGCTCTCTTGCCATCCGGACAGACTCTACAGCTGGAACCTTGGGAATACTCACCCAGCGGTTATTTTGCCGAACTGACCCGCTGGCTGGACTGTCATATGCGAGAGCATGGCTTCTGCCGTCCCTTTGCTCACGACCAAGGTGGCGTGGCCGTCGAGCCTTGGCATCTGAGCCATAGTCGCGAGAGTCTGCGTATGAGCTCGCTTCTGACTCTGGAGGCATTGGCCGCCTGCCTGCAACAATCGGCCATTGCGGGGAAAGCATGTATACTGGCGCAACTACCTACCCTCTGGCAGCGGTATATTCTTCCCACGCTCCCTACTCAGGTCTGACTTATGAATCTCTGGTTGTGGATTGGCTTGCCGATGTTGCTGCTACTCGGCATTTTTTTGAATGCAATAAAAGATATGAAGCAACTGGAAAAACAGCTGCCGAAATACCGTGACAAGATCCGTGAGGTCAAGGATGACGAGGATGAGGACTGGCCACAAACGCGGGTCAATAAGCCAGTCTCACCCAGCGATGACAAACAACGCCCAGCCCCCTGAAACCGGCCGAGAAATAGCCCATATATTCCTCGCCCTCAAATAGCGTGATGGGTCGTTTTACCGGCATCTGCCTGTCAATTCTGCTATCATCAGGCCCATGCCTGTCCGGCCTATTACCGTGCCGACAGCCCTCCTCCTATCGATACGAGTTTTTTGCGTGAATACTGATTTCTCCAGCTTGGCACTTCCCGTCGAGCAACTGAACAACCTAGCCGATCTGGGCTACACCACCATGACCCCCATCCAGGCCAAAGCATTGCCACTGATCCTGCAAGGCCAGGATGTGTTGGCCAAAGCCAAGACAGGGAGCGGTAAAACTGCGGCCTTTGGCATCGGACTGTTATCCCGCCTGGAGGTCTCCCGCTACCAGACCCAGGCCCTGGTCCTCTGCCCAACCCGAGAGCTGGCCGATCAGGTGGGTAAAGAGCTGCGCCGACTCGCACGCGCCACCCCGAATATCAAAATCCTGACACTGTGCGGTGGCGTCCCCATGGGACCACAACTAGATTCGCTCACCCACCCGCCCCATATCGTGGTCGGCACCCCGGGACGGATCCAGGATCACCTGCATCGCCGCAGTCTGACGCTCGATCACCTGCAAGCATTGGTTTTAGATGAAGCCGACCGCATGCTGGACATGGGCTTTGCTGATGTGATGGTCGATGTCATTCGTCAGGCCCCCAAGCACCGTCAGACCCTGCTGTTCTCGGCAACCTACCCGGATGAGATAGCGCGGATCAGCGCACAGGTGCAAAAAGATCCGGTCGAGGTCAGCGTCGAAGCGACCCACGACAGCCGTCATATCGACCAAAGCTTCTTCGAAGTAGAGCGCGGTGCTCGAGCCAGTGCCTTGCTCAAGATCCTGGCACACTTCCAACCGGATTCCTGTGTGGTGTTCTGTAACACCAAGCGGGAGTGCCAATCGGTGCACGATACACTGCGCGCTCGTGATATTTCGGTATTGGCGTTGCATGGCGATCTGGAGCAACGGGAACGGGATCAGGTGCTGGTGCGCTTCTCCAACCGCAGTTGTCGCGTGCTGGTGGCGACCGATGTTGCCGCTCGTGGTCTGGATATCAAGGATCTGGCCGCCGTCATCAACTACGAAATGGCCCAGGATCCGGAAATCCATATCCACCGCATTGGCCGCACCGGCCGTGCTGGGCAGAGTGGTCTGGCTTTGAGCTTGTGCACACCGCAAGAGATGCAACGTGCGCTCGCGCTGGAGGATTATCTGGGCGGACGGCTGAGCTGGTTTAACCTGAGTGCTCTCAAGACCACCACCCAAGTGCCCTTGCAACCGGAAATGGTGACCCTGTGCATCGATGGCGGCAAGAAAGCCAAGATCCGTCCCGGCGATATTCTTGGCGCTCTGACCGGTGATGCCGGGCTGGCTGGCAGCGAAGTCGGGAAAATCGATCTGTTCGATACCCATGCCTATGTCGCGATCCGGCAAGCCAGTGCGAATAAAGCCCTCAAGTGCCTGCAGCAAGGCAAACTCAAGGGTAAGAATTGCAAAGCCCGATTGGTGATCTAACCATCAGGGTTCATCACAGCAACAGGACATAAAAAAGCGGCGCTATAAAAGCGCCGCTTTTTCATCGTCAGGATCTGCATGCAAACGTTTGTTTGCACAACAAATTTAGTCCAGATTGACGCCCAGACGATGAGCCACTTCTTCATAGGCTTCAATGACGCCGCCCAGCCCTTGACGGAAGCGGTCTTTGTCCAGTTTCTGGCGGGTAACCTTGTCCCACAGACGGCAGCCATCCGGAGAGAACTCATCACCCAGGACGATCTGGCCTTCGAACACACCAAATTCCAGCTTATAGTCAACCAGGATCAGGCCTGCCTCATCAAACATCTTCTTCAGCACATCGTTGACCTTGAAGGTCAACTCTTTCATGCGCGCAACCTGTTCATCGGTAGCCCAGCCAAAGGAGCGAATGTGGTACTCGTTGACCATGGGGTCGTGCAGGGGATCGTTCTTCAAGAAGAATTCGAAGGTTGGCGGATTCAACTCCAGACCCTCTTCAACGCCCAAGCGACGACAGATAGAGCCTGCGGCAACGTTACGCACCACACACTCGATAGGAACCATGTCCAATTTTTTGACCAGGACTTCATTGTCGGAGAGCAGACGATCCATCTGGGTCGGGATACCCGCTTCTTCGAGCTTGGTCATGATGAAATGGTTGAACTTATTGTTCACCATGCCTTTGCGATCCAGTTGCTCAATCCGCTGGCCATCAAAAGCAGATGTATCGTTGCGGAACAGCAGGACGAGACGGCTGGGATCGTCAGTGGTATAGACGGATTTGGCCTTGCCACGATACAGTTCGGCTTTCTTTTCCATGTGTTACTTACTCCAGTAAGTGAGGTTGCAGATAGCACAAAGGGGCACGACGGCCCCTTCGTTATTACTTCTTCATCACAGCGGCTTGCTCACGGCCAAAGGCCTTGGACATACCGATAAACATCTTGCTGACCACCGAGGTTGGCACCGGCTTCTTATCCTCATCAAACAAGGTGATGGAGGTCTTGCCCTTGAATTCACCGAGCTGCAGATGATAAGTCCCAGAGTCGAGACCAAAGGGTTCTATGTCATGTTCTTTCCAGAAATCGGCATCCGGCTCGTCATAATCCACAATGATCAGACCCTTAGACTCCGGCTTACTGGTGATTTCGAAATTCAGCTTAGGCAGCAGGGATATCAGACGCGGCCATGTCGCCTCGAAGGGGGCATCCACCAGCCAGGCCGTCAAACCATTGTCATCCACACCGAGGCTCATCGCCGCGCGGCTGTTACTCTTACTCACCTCGCCCAGTCGCAATTGGTGATCGTAATCCTGCGCCAACTGATTCAGCATCAAACCGGCGTAGCGACGTTGCTCGAAGCTGGTTACGGGCGTTTCATCCCGATCCCCATCCTCGAAGGCTTCATGGGAGAGCAGTTGTGCGGTTAACCCGGTGCGGTGCCGTTCCACATCACTCTTGATGGTAAACCGGTAGCGTTGATGCACCTGGATCTGATCCTCATCCTCAGCCTGTTCGGTCCACGGCGATAACAGTTCGGTTGCATAAAACCAATCGGTATCCAGAGTTCTGGCCTGGATATTCAGATCCGCCACCGCGATGCCACGACGGCTCATAAAACCCAATAACTGGTTCCAGATGTCATTGTCGATCCGTTGATTGACACTACGCGCCGTAAACCACAGGGTCATGTTGCTACCGTCTGCCTCAGCCCGGCTTCCCGGAACCAGAGTCAGCACCTGAATGGGGGCCCGCACATCCACATCACCGGCCAGAGCACCGGACTGGGCAGCAGGCGCAAGTGCCGGTACCTTCAGTTCGTTATTGTAGACAGGTGTTTGTAATCTCGTCGGGATGACAAAAGGACGCGTCACCAGCTTGACATCCTGATAATCAAAATCCTTATTCGCCTGCTTGCGCTCCAGCGTGGAGCTACAACCCACCAGCAGACTAACCCCGACCAATCCGCACAGCAGGCTGGCCGATTTTCCATTGTTGTTGTTTTGTTTATGCACGCTTGATCAACTCCGCTCGGGCCAGCGCCTGCTCCATTTCCGGCTGAGCAGAAGCACTCAGTAGCGTCAATGGCAAACGTAAACCGGATTTGGCAATCAAGCCCAGTCGGGCACAGGCCCACTTGACCGGGATTGGATTGGATTCAATAAACAGTGTCCGGTGCACAGGCATCAAGCGTTCGTTCAACCCCAATGCCGTTTCCTTATCACCTTGTAATGCAGCGTCACACATCTGGCGCATGGCTGCTGCAGCGATATTGGCTGTTACCGAAATAACACCATTGCCGCCGCGCAACATAAAATCACAACCCGATGCATCATCACCACTGTAGAGTGCAAAATCATCGCCACACAACTCACGTAACGGTTGCAGACGAGTCAGATCGCCTGTGGCCTCTTTCAGACCACAAATTCCGTAGTTATGCGCCAAACGGCCAACGGTCTCAGGTTTCAAATCACAACCGGTGCGTCCCGGTACATTATAAAGAATTTGCGCCAGACCACTAGCCTCGCCGATAGAGGCATAGTGACGATAAAGTCCATCTTGCGTCGGTTTGTTGTAATAGGGGGTGACGGAGAGGCCCAATTCGATGCCCATCGACTTGAGGTGGCGAGCCAATTCAATAGCGTGCCGAGTATTGTTGGAGCCGCAGCCCGCCAGCACCGGTATCCGCCCAGCGGCAAACTCCTGAGTTTTAGCCACAACATTCAGGTGCTCATCCAGATCCAGCGTCGCCGATTCCCCGGTCGTTCCCATTGCGACGATTCCTGCCGTACCGGCCGCAATGTGATACTCCACCAATTGGCCTAACGAGACGACATCGATTTCCCCATGCTCATCCATGGGCGTAACAAGGGCAACGAGACTACCACTTAACATCTATCGAGACTCCGGATTTTCAAGGCCGTTATGGTAAGGCCGAGCCCCGGCAAATACAAGGGAATGGAGTAGACCTGCGAGGCGACTGTGTTACCATCAAAATAGGATCCAGAGCAGGAAAAGCACAATGATTCATCATCTTGTGGTAACGGCCATCGGCACCGATCGCACCGGTATCGTCAATAAAGTGACCCGGCATATCAGTGAGTGTGGCTGTAATATCGTCGATAGCCGCCTGGCCATTCTCGGCAACGAGTTCACCTTTGTCATGCTGCTCTCCGGAGACTGGAATGCCATCACCCAAATTGAGTATTCCCTACCCCGCAAAAGTCATGAACTGGAGCTCATCACCCTGATGAAGCGAACGTCACCCCACACCATGGGCTATTATCCCATGCTGGCTGAAGCCGAGATATTGATCCATGACGAACCAGGTATCGTCAGTCAATGCACCCAGTTCTTTAGCGATCAGGGCTGGGATATCCACGCCTTGCAATCGGAGACGATCCAGCAAGTCCCGGCCAACCTGTTACGCGCCAGTTTTCAACTCAGGCTGCCAGTGGCCAGCGCGGGTACGGAAGAAGAACGAAGTTACGCGGAGTTTTGCCAACGATTGGGAGCCGAGCGCTTCCACTTTTCCATCACCAGAAAACCCTGAGGATTCTTCATGGCCAGATTAACTGCCGGGCAACAGGCCCCCGACTTCTCCCTGCCGGATCAGGATGGCAACTTGTTGTCATTAAGCAGCCTGCGCGGCAAGAAAGTTTTAGTCTACTTCTACCCCAAAGCCAGCACGCCCGGATGTACCACCCAAGCCTGTGGCTTGCGTGACATTCATGGGGAGTTGAGCACACTGAATACCGTGGTACTGGGCATAAGCCCGGATCCGGCCACTCGGCTGAAAAATTTTGTAGTAAAACAGCAACTGAATTTCACCCTGCTGGGCGATGAAGATCATGCGGTTGCCGACGCATTCGGCGTTTGGGGACCGAAAAAATTTATGGGCAAGGAATACGATGGCATTCATCGAATTAGTTTTCTCATCGATGAACAAGGCGTAATTGCGCAAGTATTTGATAATTTCAAAACCAGCAATCACCATGACGTGGTACTGGATTATCTGAAAAGCCATTCATGAGCTCAGATAACGACAAGGGGAGCCGAGGCTCTAATGCCGATCAGTTAAGGATCCATTGACCGATCCTCAGGCTGTGTAAAAATCCGAAACTCACGGTTGGGTTTCGGT
>NZ_BAAGVN010000341.1:0-33768 GCF_054780855.1 Pseudaeromonas pectinilytica | reverse complement strand
GCCCATTCGGCAGGCCGTCAACTAAGCCCGCCCGGCGGGTTGGGGAGCGAGTATCCGACTTTGGATTTGATCAACAAGGCCGAACTGATCTGTTCTGTTTTTGATATCGCAAGCTCATCCTTTTATGAGTACTTGGCACGCAAGGGCCATGTAAATCGCGAACGGTTGCAGCAACGGAGCGAAGTGCGACGCTTATTCAAGGAGAGTCGGAGTTCTGCTGGTAGCCGCACCCTGATGTCGAGCCTGCGTGATTTGGGGGCATCAAATTGGTCGATTCAAGGTACGTAGTCTGATGAAAGAAGCGGGTTTGGTATCGAAGCAGCCCGGCTCTCATGCCTATAAAGCGGCACCGTATGAGCGACCAGACATCCCGAATTTGTTGGCGCGTGAGTTTGCAGTTGCGCAACCCAACCACGCTTGGTGCGGTGATATCACCTACGTATGGGCCGGCGGTCGCTGGCATTACTTGGCAGTGGTACTCGATCTCTGTACTCGGCGGGTGATTGGTTGGGCTCTGTCCGATAAGCCGGATGCTGATTTGGTGGTGAAAGCCCTTGATATGGCTTATCAGCAACGAGGCTGCCCGCGGGGAGTGCTGTTTCACAGCGATCAGGGTAGCCAGTATGCCAGTCGGAAATTTCGGCAACGGCTGTGGCGTTATCGGATAACCCAGAGCATGAGCCGTCGCGGCAACTGCTGGGATAACGCCCCCATGGAGCGGATATTCAGAAGCTTGAAGACAGAATGGATCCCAGAGACGGGATATCTGAATTTCCAGGAAGCAAAACGGGACATCAGCTACTACCTGATGGACTACTACAACTGGCGACGACCCCATCAATATAACGGAGGGCTCCCGCCAGCAGAAGCCGAAAATCGGCTTAACAGAGTGTCCGGATTTAGTTGACCACTACACAGGCTGGGGTCATCCACTAAAACGCCGATTCTCGGTCGATCGACCGATATGATTCCCTCCTGCATCGCCCCCACCTCCGCACATGCCGATACAGTCTCACTATAGTTGATCCCGTCGGGTCAACAGGTTGACCGCACGCGCAAGTTTCAACCCGGAAGGGTTCCTTTGGCCCCCTTCCAGAGCGCAGACCGGCATTACTCCTCTAGCGTGGAGAGATCCCCCTCGTCTTGGCCCAAGGCCCGTGCCCGCAGCACCCGGCGCATGATTTTGCCCGAACGGGTCTTGGGCAAGGCCTCGACAAAATGCACGGTTTCCGGAGTGGCGATGCGCCCCAGCTCCCGCGCCACATGCTCCTTGAGCTCGGACTCCAGATGCTTGTCGCCGCTGGCCCCGGCCTTCAGCAGCACATAGGTATGAATACCCGTGCCTTTCATCTCGTGGGGCAGACCGATCGCCGCCGCTTCCGTCACCATGGGATGACTGACCAGGGCGCTTTCGATCTCGGCGGTCCCGAGCCGATAGCCGGAGACCTTGAGCACTTCATCCATCCGGCCAATCACCCAGACATAGCCATCCTTATCCATCTTGGCGCTGTCGCCGGCCTTGTAGTAACCCTGGCTCTGGTAATCCCCCCAGTAGAGTTCGGCATAGCGCGGCGCATCACGAAAGATGGTGCGAGCCATCCCCGGCCAGGGATTCTTGATCACCAGCTTGCCCTCTTCGCCAACCGGCACCTCGTTACCTGCATCATCCACCACCCCGATTTCATTGCCGAAAAAGGGTTTAGTCGCAGAGCCGGGTTTGAGCGGGGTGATCGGCAAGGGGCAGATCATGAAGCCGCCGGTTTCGGTCTGCCACCAGGTGTCGATGATCGGGCAGCGCTTGCCACCGATCACCTCATAGAACCAGCGCCAGGCTTCCGGATTGATGGGTTCACCCACCGAGCCCAGCAACCGCAGGCTGGAGAGGTCGTAGCGGCTGGGCCAGCGATCACCAAAGCGCATCAAACCGCGTAGGGCAGTGGGTGAGGTATAGAGAATATTGACCCCGTATTTCTCGACCATCTGCCACCAACGGCTGGGATAGGGATAGTTCGGCGCCCCTTCATACATGATGAGAGTGGCGCCATTGATCAGCGGCCCATACACCATGTAGCTGTGGCCGGTGATCCAGCCCGGGTCTGCCGCACACCACCAGCGATCTTCCGGCTTGATATCAAACGCCATGCGGTGGGTGGTCGATGTATACACGGCGTAACCACCATGGGTATGCACCAGTCCCTTGGGCTTCCCGGTTGTTCCCGAGGTATAGAGGATGAACAGCATGTCCTCGGAGTCCATGACTTCGGTCTCGCAGCGCGGACTGGCAATGGGCAGGGATTGCAAATCGTGGTACCAGAAGTCCCGCTCGCTCTCCATCTGCACATCCAGGCCGTTATTGCGCACCGTGATGCACACCTCGATGCTCGGCGAACGTTGCATGGCTTCGTTGGCGATGGATTTCAGATCCGTCGGCTTACCGCGCCGGAAGCCACCATCGGCGGTGACCAGCACCCGGCTGTCGGCGTCTTCGATGCGGGCCGCCAGAGCCTCTACCGAAAATCCACCATAGACCACCGAATGGGCGGCGCCGATCTTGGCGCAAGCCAGCATGGCAAATGCCAGTTCAGGGATCTGCGGCATATAGAGGGTGACGATATCGCCCTTGCGCACGCCCATGCTCTTGAGCACATTGGCAAACTGGCACACTTCCCGATTCAGGGCATGGTAGGAAAACGAGCGCACAGCACCCTTTTCACTCTCCCAGATGATGGCCAACTTGTTACGCGTGGCACCGCTCAGGTGCCGATCGATGGCGTTGTGCACTATGTTGATCTGGCCACCGACAAACCACTGGTAAAAGGGTTTGTTGCTGGCATCCAGCACCGTATCCCAGGGTTTGAACCAGCTCAAATGCGCCGCCTGTTCGGCCCAGAACTGTTCTCGCTGCTCGATGGAATAGCGATAGAGCTGGTCATATTCCTGAATATTGGCGTGCGCCAGCACCTCGGCGCTCGGGTAGTAGAAGGTTTCGGTCATGTGCGGTGTCCTCGGCATCCATACCCCGCGCCTCAACCACGCGGGAATGGCATTAAGCGTAGACGCCCGGCTCTTGGAACCGATGCTCCGCACACAAAAGGTTAATGAATTGTTACTCCGGCGTCGATGCGGTCACACTTTTGAGGATGCACTCCGCCGCCGGATGCGGGTTACGCTGCCCCGGCACAATCAGGAACACCTCGCTGTGCAGATCGCTGCAGGTCCCCAACGTCGCCAGGCCATGGTGCTCAGCCAGTGAAACCACCATGTGCTCAGGGGCTGGCATGACGCCATCGCCCGCCTCGGCCATCACCTTCATCAAGGCGCTGTCACTGATTTCGGCGCGGATCCAGGGGGTGATGCCCTGATCGTGCAGCCACCCCAGCAGCTGGGCATGCAGTGGATGATCCTGATCCGGCAGTAACAGCGGCAATTCGCTCAAACACTCGGGAAATGGCAAGGCGCTACGCGCCGCCAGCTCCGGCGCGGCAGAAAAAGCGACGGGTGAACGCAGCAACGGATAGCTGCGGGCCTGCACATCCAGCCCGGCACTGTAAGCGACCTCCGATAGCACGGCATCCAGGGCATGCACCCCCAACTGGCCCAGCAACCGGATCATGGGCCCCTCCTGACAACGGATGCTGAGCGCAGGCTGAGCCAGAAACAGCGGCGAGAGCCAACCCTGCACCAGACGTTTCGGCAACGCATCCGTGATACCGATCCGGAACTCGGGCCAACTGCCCTGACGCTTACCATCAAACAGCGTGGCCAGCTCTTCGCCGATGGCAAACATCCGGCTGGCATAGGCAAATGCCTGATGCCCCTCGACGGTGAGCACCAGTCGCCGTCCCTGACGTTCAAACAGGGGATGGTTCAACCGCTCTTCCAACAGCTTGATCTGATCGCTCATGGTTTGCGGCGCCAGATGCAAGCGCTGGGCGGCCGCCCGCAGGCTACCGAGCCGGGCCGTGACCCAAAAGTAGTAGAGATGATGGTAATTCAATCCACGCATGTCTGTTTTTCCCTGCCAGAAGAATGATTTTATCTCCGGTATTAACGCGCATTTTGCCGTGGCTGGCTAGCCCTTCAACGTACAACTGGCGAATGAGCGCTCAACGCAATGGCATATCGCCATGAGCGCGGCAACCATGTCCCAATAACAACCCCCAGCCGCACATCAACGCCAGGCCACCCAGTGGGGTAATCACTCCCAAGGGCAATTGCGCCAACACCAACAGATACAGGCTACCGGAAAACAGCAGCATCCCCAGTGCAAACGCCCAGCGAGCACCCCGTAGCCAACGAGAAGGCTGCAGTTGCCCCAGCACAACCACCAGCAGCAGCGCTAATGCATGCCACAGCTGATACTGCACGCCAATCTGCAGGGTCTGCAGTTGTTCGGGCGCCAGCAGGTGCTTGAGACCATGGGCGGCAAAGGCTCCCATGGCCACAGCGCTCAAACCGGCAAAGCCAGCAATTCCAATCCAGACTCGCATCAACACGCACTCCTGTTGTTCATCAGAACCTAGGCTTTCCTCAACACCGGAAACACTACCTAGGTCGCCGATGTGATATGGTCATGGTGACTGAATATGATGCCAGCACAGTGCAGGGATGCAGAGGATAAACATGGCGAAATCGCGGAAAAAAATTGGCTTGGCGCTCGGCAGTGGTGCCGCACGTGGCTGGGCCCATATCGGCGTATTACGCGCGCTGACCCGCTTGGGATTACAACCGGATTTAATCGCCGGTTGCAGCATAGGCGCCCTGGTCGGAGCCGCCTATGCTGCCGGGGAGCTCGACTCTCTGGAGCAGTGGGTGCGTGGCTTCACGCGCTTGCAGGTCATGGGTCTGCTGGATCCGACCTTCTCCGGCGGTTTATTCCGGGGCGACAAGGTGTTTGGCGTCGCCGAAGAGCGCGTGGGTGAGCTGACCTTTGCCGAACTGCAGTTACCCTTTGCCTGCGTAGCCACCGAGCTGGAAACCGGCCGCGAACACTGGCTGCAGGAGGGGCCAGTGATGGGTGCTGTGCGGGCCTCCTGCTCGATCCCCGGCATGTTTGTCCCGGTTCAGCTCGATGGCCGTTGGCTCATCGACGGCGCCGTGGTCAATCCAGTCCCAGTCTCTCTATGCCGGGCCATGGGCGCGGATCTGGTCATCGCCGTCAACCTCAACTCGGATACCCGGCAAAACTGGAGTAGCCATGACGACGATGAAGTAGCGGCCCGTCATCCCCTGCTGCAATGGCTGCCGAAACGCAATCACGCCGGAGCCCCCAGCATGCTCGGGGTCATGAACAACAGCATCAGCATCATGCAAGAACGCATCACCCGAGCCCGGATGGCCGGGGATCCTCCGGAAATAGCCCTCAATCCCCATCTCGGAGGGGTGGCAATTATGGATTTCCACCGCGCCAGCGAGGCGATCGCCGAAGGAGAGGCCTGTGTCGAACGCATGATCCCGTTCATTGAAGCTGAGGCACACCGTTTCGGTTTAGAACTGATGCCGCAAGACGCCAACAACCCCGAGATTTAAACTCACGATCACCAGGCAGTACCACGGCGGCCCTGCGCCATGAGCACCAGGGTCGCCCTTCGTTCTTGCTTCTCCGCCCAGAAGCGCGGCAGCGCCGGTATTGGCCTCAGCAGTGACAACGATTACAACTTAGGCGACAAATCATGAGCCACGACGACAAGCCCGCTCTGTAAAGCCTACAGAGTCATGCTGCCACTGCAGTCGGTGCCTGCCGGGATCCGGCCGCGCCGCTCCCGCCTCAAGTTTCCATATCACCGCAGAGAGAACACGCCAGCAACAAGAAAACACGGCGCAAAAAATTAAAGCCAATAGCAATAACTATATGATTATTAATGAATAATGTGTCGGTCGTGATGAAAATATATTTTTGGTACCGCTTACATGATTGTGTGAGACTGAT
Source organism: Pseudaeromonas pectinilytica (assembly GCF_054780855.1). Classification (NCBI taxonomy): domain Bacteria; kingdom Pseudomonadati; phylum Pseudomonadota; class Gammaproteobacteria; order Aeromonadales; family Aeromonadaceae; genus Pseudaeromonas; species Pseudaeromonas pectinilytica. Next base: position 27,839 of record NZ_BAAGVN010000341.1, on the reverse strand, counting down.
CGCCAATACCATGACAAGCATCGACTAGACTCTGGGCCACCGGGTGGTTTCACCGCAGCAAACGGACAGGAGTGGCATCATGGGATTGGCAGACGTACTGGCAAGACGGGATTGGCAGAATCCGGCACTGAGCAGTTGGCAGCGCTTACCGAGCCATACCCCATGTGCCAGTTGGCGAGATCTTGTCGCGGCACGCGAGGATCGCTCTTCCCCTTCCCGTCTGTCACTGAACGGTGACTGGTTTTTTAGCTTTTTCGCCGCCCCAGAATTAGTTCCCGAACAGTGGCTGGAGCAGGAATTGGCTGATGCCTGCGCCCTGACCGTTCCCGGCGACTGGCAGTTGCAAGGCTTTGACACGCCGATTTACAGCAACATCAAATATCCATTTCCCTGCCAGCCGCCCCGAGTCCCCGATGCCAACCCGACCGGCTGCTACTCCCGAACCTTCATGTTGCCAGCCACCTGGACCGCCAACGGCCAGGTACGCATCATCTTTGATGGCGCCAATAGCGCACTGCATCTGTGGTGCAACGGACACTGGATCGGTTACTCCCAGGATAGCCGCCTACCCGCCGAGTTCGATCTGACCCCCTTTCTGCTTCCAGGCGAGAATCGGCTGGCGGTGATGGTGCTGCGCTGGTGCGATGGCAGCTACCTGGAAGATCAGGATATGTGGCGCCTGAGTGGACTGTTTCGCGACGTCACCCTGCTGCATAAACCCGATAGCCACCTGAGCGATATCCGGATCACCCCCGATCTCGATGCCAGCTATCGGGACGGCCGCCTGCACATCGAGGTCCAGGTCGCGGCAAATGAGCCCGGCTTACAAGTCCGCAGTACTCTGTTCTCGGCAGAAGAGGCCCTGCTCAGCTGCACTCGGCCCTTGGGCACCGACATCATTGATGAACGCGGGCGCTATGCCGATCGGGTGCACATCGATTGGTCAATTGCCACTCCCCGGCAGTGGAGCGCCGAGCTTCCCAACCTCTACCGTCTGACGGTCGAACTGCTGGATGCGGCGGGACAACTCCTCGAGGTCGAAGCCCATGATGTCGGTTTCCGCAAAGTCGAAATCCGCGACGGCCTGCTCTGCCTGAATGGCCAGCCCTTGCTCATCCGCGGCGTCAACCGCCATGAGTTCGATCCGGAATTGAGCCAAGTGATGACCCATGAGCGGATGCTGCAGGACATCCGGTTGCTGAAACAGAACAATTTCAATGCAGTACGCACCTCTCACTACCCGAACCATCCGGAGTTCTACCGGTTATGCGATCGCCTCGGTCTCTATCTGGTAGACGAAGCCAACATCGAAACCCATGGCATGGAGCCGATGAACCGGCTAACCGATGATCCGCTGTGGCTACCGGCGATCAGCGAACGAGTCAGCCGCATGGTGCAACGTGACCGCAATCATCCCTGCATCATCCTCTGGTCTCTGGGTAACGAATCCGGTTATGGCGCCGCTCACGACGCCATGTATCAATGGCTCAAACGCCAGGATCCGAGTCGACCGGTGCAATATGAGGGCGGTGGTGCCAACACGGCGGCCACCGATATCGTCTGCCCCATGTATGCCCGAGTTGATGAAGACCAAGCCTTCCCGGCCGTGCCGAAGTGGAATCTGAAGAAATGGATCGGCCTACCTGGCGAAACTCGCCCCCTGATCCTGTGTGAATACGCCCACGCCATGGGCAACAGCTTGGGTGGCTTCGCTCACTACTGGCAGGCGTTCCGCGGCCATCCCCGCCTGCAAGGCGGCTTTGTCTGGGACTGGGTCGATCAGGGATTGAGCCGCCGCGATGCGGATGGTCAGCATTGGTGGGCCTATGGTGGCGACTTTGGTGAAACCCCCAATGACCGCCAGTTCTGTCTGAATGGCCTGGTATTTCCAGATCGCACCCCCCATCCGGCGCTGGCCGAGGCGAAAAAAGCCCAGCAATGTATCCAGGTTGAACTGCTCAGCCAGCAGCCGTTACGCATTCGTCTGCACAGTGACTGGTTGTTCCGCCACTGTGACCAGGAGGTGCTGCAATGGCGCATCCAGCAAGGGGGAACCACCCTGTTACAAGGGGAGTTGACCCTGACATTGGCTCCACAACAGAGCACTGACTATCTCCTGTGTAATCAGCTCCCAACCTTCTCCGCCAACGAGCTGGCCTGGCTGGATCTGGAGATACTACAACCCCTGGCGACCCCCTGGTCGGATGCGGGTCACCCAATCGCCAGTGAACAATTCGAACTGCCGGTGCCTCTGGCCGCGCCCCTGCCACCAGCCGACGGCATGGTACAAGTCACCGCGACCGAGCAAGGCTGGTTCATGGCAGCCAACGGCCAACGCTGGCAGTTGGATCGGCACAGCGGCCGTATCAGTCAATGGTGGTCTGCCGATCAGCTGCCGCAACTTCTGGCTCCGATTGCAGATCACTTCTATCGGGCCCCTCTGGATAACGATATCGGCACCAGCGAAGCCGACCATCTGGATCCGGCCGCCTGGATTGCCCGCTGGGCGTCCATTGGCCTGGGCGATTGGCAACACCAGTGTCTGAGCATTCGCGAGGCGAGCAGCGGTGCGGAGCCGGAGTTCGTCATCGAACACGGCTACTTCCATGCCGGTACCCTGCGGGTGCTGAGTTGCTGGCGCCATCGTTTTGATAGCCAAGGCCACCAGCATCTGGATATTCAGGTCACGCTCGCGGCGGGTCTGCCGTCACTGCCGCGCATCGGGATCTTGCTCCAATTAGCCCAGCCGGTGGAGCAGGTCTCCTGGCTTGGGCGAGGCCCCCACGAGAACTATCCGGATCGCAAGCTTGCAGCCCATCTCGGACGCTGGCAATTACCGCTGGCGGCCTTGCACACTCCCTATATTTTCCCCACGGAAAACGGTCTGCGCTGCGATGTCCGCCAGTTGCAGTTAGGAGCGATTGCCGTCGAGGGGGGCTTTCACTTTAGTGTCAGTCGCTACAGCCCACAAACGCTGGCCCGTACCCGTCACCAGCATGAGTTGGTCGCCGATGCCGGTTTGTACCTATGCCTAGACGGTTACCACATGGGGATCGGCGGCGATGACTCCTGGAGTCCGAGCGTACGAGATGAATTCTTGTTAAATCCAGGCCACTACCACTACCGACTGACACTGGGAGTGGCGGCGACCACAAAGCAACCGATCAGCTCATGAACCCAATAAAACCAACCAGTTATTGATCGACACGAACAAAAATTAAGCCAACGTAACATTATGTAAACGCTTTCTTTGTGTTGTGAAGATCACAGACAAAATTGCAACAAATTGACTACATTGACTTAAGCCGCCGCCCTCATCCCGAGGACGGAGTGTGCCCTACAACCCAACAACATAGAAAACCGGAGAAGGATAATGAAAAAACTGACCACAGTTGCAGCCCTGTTAGCCGGCATGACCCTGAGCTCAATGGCATCAGCTGAAACCACTCTCGGCTTTACCATCTACAAGTACGACGACAACTTCATGGCCGTCGTGCGCAAGGGGATTGAAAAAGAAGCAGCCAAAGCACCAGACGTCAAACTGCTGATGAACGACTCCCAGAATGACCAATCCAAGCAGAATGATCAGATCGACGTCATGCTGGCCAAAGGAGTAAAAGCCCTGGCCATCAACCTCGTCGATCCAGCCGCGGCTCCTGTGGTCATCGAAAAAGTGCGTGCCGATGGTATTCCAATTGTGTTCTACAACAAGGAACCCAGTGCCGCCGATATGGCCAGCTATGACAAGGCCTACTACGTGGGGACCGACTCCAAAGAGGCGGGCATCATCCAGGGCGAGCTGATCGCCAAACAGTGGAAAGCGCACCCGGAATGGGATCTGAACAAGGATGGCACCCTGCAGTTTGTCCTACTCAAGGGTGAGCCAGGCCATCCGGATGCCGAGGCGCGTACCACCTATGTGGTCAAGACTCTGAATGAGAAGGGTGTGAAAACCGAGCAACTGCACATGGACACCGGTATGTGGGATACCGCCATGGCCAAGGACAAGATGGATGCCTGGATCTCAGGTCCGAACGCCAGCAAGATTGAAGTCGTGATCGCCAACAACGACGGTATGGCCATGGGTGCCGTCGAGTCACTGAAGGCTCAAGGCAAGACGGCAACGCCGGTATTCGGGGTCGATGCACTGGCCGAAGCTCTGGCCCTGGTCAAGAGCGGCGCCATGGCGGGAACCGTACTGAATGATGCCAGCAACCAGGCCAAGGCAACCTTTGACCTGACCAAGAACCTGGCAGAAGGCAAGGCCGCAGGGGAAGGCACCCAGTGGAACATAGTCAACAAGGTGGTCCGCGTTCCTTATGTCGGCGTCGACAAAGACAACCTGGCAAAGTTCGAATAACCCACCGCACCGGCAAGGAGGAGAAACCTCCTTGCCTCTTCTGACCACAAGATGTGATGGCTGATATGACAACACAGCAACAATCAGAATGGCTGTTGGAGATGATTGACGTCAGTAAGAGTTTTCCTGGCGTTAAAGCACTCGATAATGTCAATTTACGGGTCCGTCCTCATTCTGTGCATGCGTTGATGGGTGAGAATGGCGCGGGTAAATCCACGCTGCTCAAGTGCCTGTTCGGCATCTACGAAAAGGATCAGGGCAAGATTTTTTTTCAGGGACGAGAGGTCAATTTCACCTCGTCCAAGGAAGCATTGGAAAACGGCGTCTCCATGGTGCATCAGGAGTTGAACCTGGTGTTACAACGGACCGTCATGGATAACATGTGGCTCGGGCGCTATCCCACCAAGGGGATTTTCGTCGATCACAGCAAGATGTACACCGATACCAAGCGCATCTTCGACGAACTGGATATCGACATAGATCCCCGCGTCAAGGTGGCAACCCTCTCGGTTTCCCAGATGCAGATGATCGAGATCGCCAAGGCGTTCTCCTATGATGCCAAGATTGTCATCATGGATGAGCCCACCTCTTCCCTGACTGAAAAAGAGGTCAACCACCTCTTCAAAATCATCAACAAGCTGAAAAAGAAAGGCTGCGGTATCGTCTATATCTCCCACAAGATGGAAGAGATTTTCCAGCTGTGTGACGAAATCACTATCCTGCGGGATGGTCAGTGGATCGCCACCCAGCCCCTCGAAGGCATGACCATGGATCAGATCATCGGCATGATGGTCGGCCGCGCATTAACCCAGCGTTTCCCAGAAAAAACCAACCAGCCCAAGGAAGTGATCCTCGAGATCGAACACCTCACGGCCAAGAACCAACCCTCCATCAAGGATGTCAGTTTTAACCTGCACAAGGGGGAAATTCTCGGTATCGCTGGCCTGGTCGGCGCCAAACGTACCGATATCGTCGAGACCCTGTTCGGTATTCGCGATCGCAGTCAGGGCAGTATCCGTCTTCATGGCCATGAGGTAGAAAACCAGAATGCCCATGAAGCGATTCAAAATGGCTTTGCTCTGGTGACCGAAGAGCGGCGCTCCACCGGGATCTATGCCCAGTTGGATATCGCCTTCAACTCGCTGATCGCCAACATGGACCAGTACAAAATCGGCATGGGACTGCTGAGCAACAAGAAGATGAAGAGCGACACCCAGTGGGTGATCGATGCCATGCGGGTCAAGACACCGACTCAGCAAACCAGCATTGGTTCGCTGTCCGGGGGCAATCAGCAAAAGGTCATTATCGGTCGCTGGCTGCTGACCCAGCCGGAAATTCTAATGCTCGATGAGCCAACCCGCGGCATCGATGTTGGCGCCAAGTTTGAAATCTACCAACTCATCCTCGAGCTGGCGAAGAAAGACAAGGGCATCATCATTATTTCATCGGAAATGCCTGAATTGCTGGGGATCACAGACCGCATTCTGGTCATGAGCAACGGCCGCGTCGCCGGTATCGTCAACACCAAAGAAACCGACCAGAGCGAGATACTGCGCCTGGCATCTCTGTACCTCTAGACAGGAAGATACATATGGAGTGGGCTAATAAATCCAACCTGATGCGCACCCTCAAGGAGAGTGGCATCTATGCTGTACTGCTGATTTTGTTGCTGATCATAGTGGTCAAGGAACCCTCCTTCCTGAGTCTGACCAATTTCAGTAACATCCTGACCCAATCCTCCGTGCGTATCATCATCGCACTCGGGGTCGCAGGTCTCATCATCACCCAGGGGACCGACTTGTCAGCCGGTCGTCAGGTGGGGTTGGCGGCTCTGATCGCAGCGACCCTGCTGCAGTCGCTGACCAACGTGAACAAGGTATTCCCCAGTCTGGGCGAAGTACCGATCCCAGCGGTGATCCTGATCGTCTGCGTGGTGGGTGGCCTGATTGGTCTCATCAACGGCCTGATCGTCGCCTATCTGAATGTAACCCCCTTCATCACCACGCTAGGCACCATGATCATCGTCTACGGCATCAACTCGCTGTACTTTGATTATGTCGGCGCCTCACCGGTGGCAGGGTTTGATCCGCGTTACTCCAGTTTCGCCCAGGGTTTCATCAAGATCGGGGGCTTCAAGCTGTCGTATCTCACCTTCTACGCCGCTGCCGCAGTCGCCTTTGTCTGGGTGCTCTGGAACAAGACCCGCTTCGGCAAAAACATCTTCGCCATTGGTGGCAATCCGGAAGCCGCCAAAGTCTCTGGCGTCAATGTCGCCGTCAATCTGGTCATGATCTACGCGCTGGCCGGGGTCTTCTACGCCTTCGGCGGCATGCTGGAAGCGGGCCGGATCGGCAGTGCCACCAACAACCTCGGCTTCATGTACGAACTCGATGCGATCGCGGCTTGCGTGGTCGGTGGGGTTTCGTTTGCCGGGGGTGTGGGTACCGTTGCCGGAGTCGTCACCGGGGTCATCATCTTCACCCTGATCAACTACGGTCTGACCTATATCGGAGTCAGTCCCTATTGGCAGTTCATTATCAAGGGCGCCATCATCATTTTGGCGGTGGCTCTCGACTCGCTGAAATACTCCAAGAAAAAATAATCCCAAGCCACAACAGGGAGATAGCACCAGGGCCGGTTGATTCCGGCCTTGGTCATTCACAAAGTCGACGGTCACCACCATTTATCTTCCGTGTCCGGCGCCATCTCTGGTTTAGCGGCTATACCTAGAACAAACCAGCCTATTTCTCGTGCAAGAGATTACATCTATGAAAGTCATGCCGTTCAAAACCAAGATTTATGTTCTGTTCTGCTCGGTGATTTTTATCACAGTGCTGACCTCTTATTTCAGCGTCAACTATGTGGTCAGCCATTACATTCGTGACTCACAAACCGCCAGCATCAACCAGCAAATTGCGCTGGTAAAAGACAAGCTGATTGGCGACATTCATCAAAAAATCCTGCTGGCCTCCAACCTCAACTTCGGGGTCACCAACGTCAAGAAAACCCTGGAGGAGACCGGCTTTCACAATATCGTCAAGGTAATTGGCGATATGGCGTTCGACGGCAGTGGCGTCATCGAGGATGCCGCCCGGGTGAACGAACTGCGGGCCCTGATTGGCCCGGCCAACAATCAGGTCCAGGTCAGTCCTATCCTGTTTGAGAACAAAAAACCTCTGGTACGCATTCTGGTGCCGCGCGGTGCGGACTCGGCCTATTTCTTCTATCTGGACCTGACGCCGTTGCAAACGCTGCTACACAAAGCCAGTCAGGGTGGCAGCCATTTTGAGCTCCAAGATAGCGAAGGTACCCTGCTGTTCAGTGAAAAACCGGATGGTCAGCTGATCCCGCTGGCGCACAAACTGGACGTCAAAGGCAAGAGCTGGGTCCTGACCGGTTTTGTGGATGTCGATTACATTCAAGGCATTACCGATCAGCTAAACCGCACCATTACCCTGGCTCTGCTGATAGCCGGCATCCTGATCATGCTGCTGTCGGTCGCCGCGACCCGGGTGGCCTATCGCCCCATCATCTCGCTACGCGATCTAGTCGCGGAACTCTCGCAAGGCAATGGCGATCTGACCCGTCGCCTGGTGGTCACCGGACAGGATGACCTGGGGCAGATTTCGGCGGGGATCAATCGCTTCATCCAGAGTCTGCAGGAGATGATGCTGGAGGTGGATGGCGCCACCGCCCGTCTAAGCCATGGCATCCAGCAGTTAACCCACCAAACTGAAGCCAACAAACAGCTGATCGACAACCATGTGCAGGAAACCGATCTGGCCGTCACCGCGATCACCGAGATGAGCAGTACCGCCAGCTCGGTGGCGGAGAATGCCGCCGCCGCAGCCCGGCTGACCCAGGAGACCAACGAGCAGGCCAATGCCTCACGGCTGGTGGTGAATACCGCCATTACCAGTGTCACCACCCTGGTTGACGAGGTAGAAGCTACGGCGGGCTCGATACAAACCATGCAACAGGATGCCGAACAGATTAGCTCAGTGCTCGGCGTGATTGGCAGTATCGCCGAGCAAACCAACCTATTGGCGTTGAATGCCGCCATTGAGGCGGCGCGGGCGGGCGAACAGGGGCGCGGTTTTGCCGTGGTTGCCGATGAAGTGCGAGCGCTAGCCGCCAGAACCCAAAGCAGCACCCGGGAAATCAAGGAGATGCTGGGCAAGCTGCAAAGTGGCACTCAGATGGTGGTGCAATCTATCGACAGCACCAAGCACAGCTGTCTACGCACAGCCGACAACACCAGCCTGGTGACGACCGCGCTGGATGAGATGTCGACCCATATTGTCGACATCAATGATCTCAGCACTATGATGGCGACGGCCGCAGAGGAGCAGCGCGCCGTCACCGAAGAGATCAGCCGCAATATGAATGCCATCAAGGATGTGATCCATAGTCTGCAGGTCAACGGTGAGGAAACTATCCACAGTACCGCCAACATGAGTGAGACCTATCGCCAGCTCAGTGACATTGTCAGTCACTTCAAGTTGCGATAAGCAGCTAGATACAGCTCCGCACCCTGCTAAAAAGCCGCCGGATATCGAGGCGGCTTTTTTTATTCCGAGGGTCAGGGCTGACCCAGATTGTGCTGCAAGGAGAAGATCAATGCCTGGACCAGCGCCTCGGCGTCAGCCGCCAAATCGAACCGTTCATGCTGATTCAGCCAGTTGATGATCAGACCGTCGACGCTGCAGTGCAATAAAATCGCCGCTCGCTCTACGGAGAGGGTCGAGGGCAGTTGACCGCGATGTACCGCATTGGTCAAAGAGCAGCGCATATTCTGCGTATGCTGCTGTATTTCAGCCTGGATCAGGGCACGAATGGCCGTCAGTTCACTATCCGGCTGCATCATCTTGAACATGATACGAAACATCTGCTGATGGGCCGGACACATAGCCACCGTGCGTAACACTTCAATCAGAAAAGTGGTGAATTTACCCAGTGGATCCGGCTCATCCACATCGATACTGGCATTTAGCAGATGGGATAAGGGGGCGCACATCTCATGCCACAAGGCCAGAAACAGCTCCTCCTTATCCTTGAAATGCCAATAGATGGCTCCGCGTGTCACCCCCGCAGCCCGGGCGATATCACTCAGGCTCGTCGTCGCCACACCTTGCTGACAAAACAGTCCCAGAGCCTCCATCATGATGGTGCTACGTGTCTCTTGTGCTTCTTCTTTGGTGCGACGAGCCATACCGGATTTCCGCCTGGTTAAATTTGAGTAAAAACCACTTACATACATTCACTTCTGTATGTATATTGCCATAGTCTTGGCGTCCCGCCAATTTCAACGATCACAACTCGAATGATAGATAGCCCGTTAGCAGACAGAGGTTCTGGTTCCTATGCATAAAAATATTCTTGCGAGTTCCATCGGTGTTGCCCTGCTGGCAAGTGCCCTGCTGACCGGTTGCGGTGAAGCACAGCAGGCCGCTCCGGGTGCCATGCCACCCACGGCTGTCGATGTCGTCACCCTGAAAACCGCCCCACTCCAGCTGACCACCGAGCTTACCGGTCGTACCGCAGCCCGTCGCATTGCCGAAGTACGTCCCCAGGTCAGTGGCATCATCCTCAAGCGTTACTTTACCGAAGGCAGTGACGTCAAAGCCGGTCAACTGCTGTACCAGATCGATCCTGCGACTTATGACGCCACGGTAGACAGCGCCGAAGCCACCTTGGCCAAGGCTCAAGCCAATGAACAGAGCGCGCGCCTGAAGGCGCAACGCTATGCCGAACTGGTGAAGGTCAAGGCGATCAGCAGTCAGGATTATGACGATGCCCAAGCCAGTTGGAAGCAGCAGGTTGCCGAGATCGCGGCCGCCAAGGCTACGCTGAAAAGCGCCAAGATTAACCTCGACTATACCCGGGTCACAGCCCCCATTTCAGGCCGTATCGGTAAATCTGCCGTCACCGAAGGCGCCCTGGTCACCGCACAGCAGGCCACCAGTCTGACCACCATCCAGCAACTCGATCCGCTGTATGTGGATGTCACCCAGTCCACCACCGAGCTGCTGCGGCTGAAACAACAGATTGCGAGCGGTAAGCTGGCAGCAGCCAAAAACGGCGCCGCGACCGTTCAATTCCAGCTGGAAGATGGTAGTGCCTATCCACACAGCGGCGAATTGCAATTCTCCGATGTCACGGTCGACGAGACCACCGGCATGGTGACGCTGCGCGCCCTGGTGCCGAATCCGGACAAACTGCTGCTGCCCGGCATGTTCATGCGTGCCACGCTGCAACAGGGTGAGCGCCAGGATGGTTTACTGGTGCCGCAAGCTGCGGTCGCCCGCACGCCACGGGGTGGCGCCAGCGTGCTGATCGTCGATGCCCAGAACAAGGTGGTGCAACGTGATATCCAGGTCAGCCAGTCCCAACAGGGCAACTGGGTCGTCGAGTCCGGACTCAAAGCCGGTGAGCGCGTGATCGTCGCCGGTCTGCAAAAAGTCCGCGCCGGTGCCGAAGTGGCGCCGAAAGAAGTCGCCCCCACCACCCAAGCCACTAAGTAGGATGGAGTAGTCGCCTCATGGCCCGTTTTTTCATAGATAGACCCATTTTTGCCTGGGTAATCGCCTTGGTGATCATGCTTGCTGGTGGCTTGTCCATCATGAAGCTGCCGATCGCCCAATACCCAACCATAGCGCCGCCCGCCGTCGGTATTTCGGCCTCCTATCCAGGTGCCTCGGCTAAAACGGTCGAAGACTCCGTCACCCAGGTCATAGAACAGAACATGACCGGTCTGGATCACCTGCTCTATATGTCGGCGCAGAGTGACTCATCCGGGAACGTTTCGATCACGCTGACCTTCATGCCGGGTACGGATCCGGATATTGCCCAGGTTCAGGTGCAGAACAAGCTGCAACAAGCCACCACCCAACTGCCACAAATCGTGCAGCAGCAGGGGATCAAGGTGCAGAAGACCAGTAGTAGCTTCCTGATGGTGGTCGGCTTCATCTCCACCGATGGTAAGATGGGCAACGACGACCTAGCCGACTACGTGGTCTCCAACATCAAGGAGCCGGTCAGCCGTCTGGATGGCGTCGGGGAAATCCAGCTGTTCGGTAGCCAATACGCCATGCGCGTCTGGCTGGATCCGCACAAGCTCAACAGCTATCAGCTGACCCCTTCCGATATCCAAAGCGCCATCACAGCCCAAAACGCCCAGATCGCGCTCGGCAAACTGGGGGGGACCCCGGCGGTCAGCGACCAACAGTTTACCGCCACCATCATGGGACAAAGCCGCCTCTCCACTCCGGAGCAGTTCGGCAACGTGCTGTTGCGCGTGAAGCAAGATGGCTCCAAGGTCCGGCTCAAGGATGTGGCGCGCATCGAACTAGCGGGTGAAAACTTCGATGCCGAGGCCAGCTACAATGGCCAGGCGACCGCAGCATTTGCGGTCAAGCTGGCCACAGGGGCCAATGCTCTGGATACCGCGGAAAAAATCCGCACCAAGATCGATGAGCTGAAACCCTACTTCCCGGACAACATGGAAGTCGTCTATCCCTACGACACTACGCCCTTCGTCAAGATCTCGATCGAGGAAGTTGCCCAGACCCTGTTCGAAGCCATCATCCTGGTGTTCTTCGTCATGTATCTGTTCTTGCAGAACTTCCGCGCCACCCTGATCCCGACCATCGCCGTGCCCGTGGTCCTGCTCGGCACCTTCGGGGTCATGGCGGCCTTCGGTTTCTCCATCAATACCCTGACCATGTTCGGCCTGGTGCTGGCCATCGGCTTGCTGGTGGATGACGCCATAGTCGTGGTGGAAAACGTCGAGCGTCTGATGAGCGAAGAGGACCTCTCCCCACTGGAGGCCACTCGCAAGTCGATGACCCAGATCACTGGCGCCCTGGTGGGTATTGCCCTGGTGTTATCCGCGGTATTTGTGCCGATGGCGTTCTTCGGCGGCTCCACCGGCGCCATCTACCGCCAGTTCTCGCTGACCATAGTCTCGGCCATGGTGTTGTCGGTGCTGGTGGCGTTGATCCTGACCCCCGCGCTGTGCGCCACCATTCTCAAGCCGATCAAGCACGGCGAGTTTGGTGCCAAGCGCGGCTTCTTCGGCTGGTTCAACCGCATGTTCGATAGCAGCGCCAATCGCTATCAGAGCCGGGTTGGCAAGGTTGTTCGTCAAGGGGCTCGCTACAGCATCATCTATGTGGCCATGCTGGCGGTGCTGGCGGTGCTGTTCACGCGTTTGCCGACCTCATTCCTGCCGGAAGAGGATCAGGGGGTCATCATGTCTATGGTCCAACTCCCGGTCGGTGCCACCAAAGAGCGGACCGAAAAGGTACTCGGTCAGATGCGCAATTACTTCCTGCAGAACGAGAAAGACAACGTCGATTCGGTGCTGACGGTTTCTGGCTTCAGCTTCGCCGGCCGCGGTCAGAATAGTGGTATGGCGTTTCTGAAGTTGAAGAGCTGGGATGAGCGGAATACTCCGGATCGCAGTGCGAATGCCATTATCGGCCGCGCCATGGGTTTCCTGTTCAGCATCAAGGAAGCCCAGGTCTTCGCCTTTAACCTGCCGTCGATCCCCGAACTCGGGACAGCGACCGGTTTCGACTTCTACCTGCAGGATCGGGGCGGCGTCGGTCACGAGAAATTGATGGAAGCCCGCAACCAGTTGCTGGGCATGGCGGCGCAGAATCCGAATCTGGTACGGGTACGCCCGAACGGCATGGAAGATGCGCCGCAGTTTGACGTCAAGATTGACTACGACAAAGCCATGGCTCAGGGCCTGAGCGTCAGTGATATCAACAGCACGCTCTCCACCGCCTGGGGCTCCTCCTACGTCGATGATTTCGTCGATCGGAACCGGGTCAAGAAGGTCTACCTGCAAGCCGATGCCCCCTACCGGATGAACCCGGAAGATCTGAACCTCTGGTATGTGCGGAACAGCGAAGGGAACATGGTGCCCTTCTCGGCCTTCGCCAGTACCGAGTGGAGTTTCGGCTCGCCCCGTCTGGAGCGTTATAACGGCGTTCCGGCGATGGAAATCGTCGGGGAAGCGGCTCCGGGCAAGAGTACCGGTGATGCCATGGCGGCCATCGAGGAGATCGTCAAGCAACTGCCGGATGGTATCGGTATCGAGTGGACCGGGCTGTCGTTCCAGGAGCGACAAGCAGGCTCACAAGCACCCGCGCTGTACGCCATTTCGTTGCTGGTGGTGTTCCTGTCCCTGGCCGCACTCTATGAAAGCTGGAGCGTCCCCTTCTCGGTCATGCTGGTCGTGCCGCTCGGGGTACTGGGTGCGATTCTTGCCGCCACCATGCGCGGGCTGGAGAACGACGTCTACTTCCAGGTCGGCCTGCTAACCACCATAGGGCTCTCGGCGAAGAACGCCATCCTGATCGTCGAGTTTGCCAAAGAGCTCTATGACCAAGGCAAGGGCTTGAGTGAGTCGGTGATCGAGGCTGCGCGTCTGCGTCTGCGCCCGATCCTGATGACCTCACTGGCCTTTATCCTCGGCGTATTGCCGCTGGCCATCAGTGCCGGCGCCGGTGCGGGCAGCCGGGTGGCCATCGGCACCGGGGTAATCGGCGGTATGATCAGTGCCACCATTCTGGCGATCTTCTTCGTGCCCTTGTTCTTCGTCCTGATCATGCGTTATTTCACCAAATACCGACCACGTCATGAACGTGATGCCCTGGCTGTAGAGGAGACTCGCCATGACTAAGTCGTTTCTGGCCATCACCATTGGCTTGTTACTCGCCGGTTGCTCGATGGCGCCGGACTATCAGAGACCCGAGGTGCCGCAAGGCGCCTCCTGGCAGGTCAGCAGCGACGCCAAAACCAACCTCGGCTGGCAGCAGCAATTCAGCGATCCCACGCTGCAGAGCCTGATCCGCAGCGCGCTGGAGAACAACCGCGATCTGCGGCTGGCAGCCCTGAATGTACAGAGCTACGAGGCGCAATACCGTATCCAGCGTGCGGCCCAATTGCCAACGCTGGCGGTTGGCGCCAGTAGCAGTCGCCAGCAAACCTCTGGCGACTTGAACGGTACCGGCGCAGAGCAGATCAGTTCCCAGCACAGTGCCGAGGTGGGGATCACTGCCTACGAGCTGGATCTGTTCGGACGGGTACAAAGCCTGAAAGATCAGGCTCTGGAAACCCATCTGGCTCAAATCGAAACCCAGCGCAGCACCCAGATCTCCCTGGTGTCCTCGGTGGCATCCGCTTATCTGACCCTGGTGGCCGATCAGGAGTTGCTGACGCTGAGCCAATCCACACTCGATACCGAGCAAGAAAGCTATCAGCTGACGCAGAAGAAGTTCGAACTCGGTGCCGCCTCCGACATGGAATTGGCGCAAAGTCGGACCACGTTGGAAAGTGCCCGCGTCAGCACCGCCCAATACCAGCGTCAGGTACATCAGGACCGCAATGCCCTGACCCTGCTGCTGGGCACCAGCCTGCCCAGTAGCCTGAATTTGCCGACCATCTTGGCAGAGGTGAACTTTGCACCCATTCCGGTTGGAGCCCCTTCCAGTCTGCTGCAGCAACGACCGGATATTCTGGCCGCCGAACACAGCCTGAAAGCGGCAAATGCCAATATTGGTGCTGCCAGAGCGGCCTTCTTCCCGACCATTACCCTGACCGCCACCGCGGGCACGGCAAGCAACGAGTTGGGGCATCTGTTTGATGGCGGTACCGGCACCTGGTCGTTTATTCCGCAGCTGAATCTACCGTTGTTCGATGGCGGCAAGCGGGTGGCGGATCTGGATGTCGCGGAAGTCAGCGAGAAACAGGCCGTCGCAACCTACGAGAAGAGTATCCAGACTGCCTTCAAGGAAGTGGCCGATACCCTCGGCAGCCAGGAGTACTATCAGCAGCAGTGGGAAGCCCAGCAGGAATTGGTGAAGGCGAACCAACGTTACTTTGAGCTAGCCGAACATCGCTATGCTCAGGGCGTCGATAGCTACCTGACCCGACTGGATGCCCAACGATCCTTGTTCAGTGCCCAACAGGCGCTGGTATCGACCCGACTGGCACAGCTGAGTAACCAGATCAGTCTGTTCAAGGCAGTCGGCGGTGGCTGGCAAGCCGAGTAACAAGAGCCGTGAACCGAACAAGGGGCTGTCCAGTGGACAGCCCCTTGTTTTTGGCTATGTCCCAATTATGTGTTGGACATGAAGAGGGATGGAGTCTGGACGAAAAGCAGACCGTTGGCGGCAGGGATGCCGTCATCGAGTCTACAAGGAAGTATTTACGACGTGTCTGCGCTCGTACGGACTCCATCTCACCCATGAGCTGGACTTCTCAACGCATAACTGGGACATAGCCTTGTCTTTGAGTGTCGGTTGCCGGGTTAAGTGGGTGGCCGCGAGTCGCATCACAGCGGCAGATCTGTTTTCAGCCCAAAGCAAAAACCCCGCCGAAGCGGGGTTTTCTTTAAGATGGTCGGTGATAGAGGATTCGAACCTCTGACCCTCTGGTCCCAAACCAGATGCGCTACCAGACTGCGCTAATCACCGTTTTCTTTTCGTCAGTCGACACACATCAACTCACGTTTAACTTGGTGCGAAAGGAGGGACTCGAACCCTCACACCCGAAGGCACTAACACCTGAAGCTAGCGCGTCTACCAATTCCGCCACCTTCGCACATAATACTCTTTACACTGAGTGAAGTGGGGTGGCTGATGGGGCTCGAACCCACGACAACAGGAATCACAATCCTGGACTCTACCAACTGAGCTACAGCCACCACTGCTGTCCAATGTTTGCATCCCGTAGTGAAAAATCACTGCGAACACAACATGGTGCGCCCGACAGGATTCGAACCTGTGGCCTCTGCCTCCGGAGGGCAGCGCTCTATCCAGCTGAGCTACGGGCGCTCGTCATTGGAACGGGTGGGAATAGTACGAATCAGGTCCTGGGTTGTCCAGCATTTTTCAAAAAAAAACTCTGTTCGGCTATTTTTTGATTGAAGCGGGTGAAAATCCAACATTTTTCCTACGCCCAGCGCTGGATAACCCATAGATAACGACAGCAGGCGGCTACATTTTAATCGTCAGACCGATTGACTCTATGCCAATCAAATCTAGAATGACGGCATGAATGAACGTTCATTCAGCCAGGGTTCATTCTTCAACCCAAGGACTGTCGTTATCATGAGTAAGCGTGAACAAATCATGCAAGGCGCTCTGGAACTCTTTATCGAACAGGGGTTTCACGGCACCTCAGTGCAGATGATTGCCGACCGGGTGGGGATAGCGGCAGGCTCTCTGTATCGCTATTTTCAAGGCAAGGAGCAGCTGATCCATCAGCTGTACCGGATGTCGGTCGAGATGATGGTCGAAAAGTTGTTCCACGGGGTGCAGCTGACCGAGGTCAATTTCGGCACTTATCGCCGCCTGTGGTTGAATGCCAGTTCAGGGATCCAGAGTCATAATCATGTCATTCTGTTCAAGGATCTTTATGAACGGTCTCCGTTTCTAACCGCAGAAGACAAGGTGTGGGCCCAGGTGCGCTGGCAACCGCTGGATGATTTTTATCAATCCGGCATCGACAGTGGCCTATTTCGTGCTATTCCTACCTGCCTATTGGCCGCATTGAGTCTGGCGACGGTGCAATGCGCCATGCATGAACACAAGTTTTACGATTTTGAACTAACCGATGCACTAAAAGAGCAAATGGCCGCGGCGAGTTGGAAAGCCATCCTGGCCGAACCATTGGACCAACCTGGGAGCAAAGAATGAAAAAGTGGACAGCCGTGATGCTGCTGATCGCCCTGCTGATATTCGGTAGCGTGATTGGCTTCAACCTGTTTAAGAATCACATGATGGCGCAATATTTTGCCAACATGCCGATCCCGACCTTCCCGGTCTCGGTGCAGCCGGTCAAGCCGGTAGACTGGACCCCGACCATAGAGGCAATCGGTTTTGTGGAGCCCAATCAGGGGCTGGATATCAGCAATGAAACCGCCGGCAAGGTCAAGGCCATCAAGTTCGAATCCGGGCAACAGGTCAAGAGTGACGATCTGCTGATCAGTCTGGATGCCTCCGTCGAAGAAGCCAACCTCAAGGCCTCCCAAGGCCGCATGCCCGCCACCAAGGCCAATCTGGACCGGATGCGCAGCCTGTATGCCAAGGGGACCATCTCCAAAGGTAATCTGGATGACGCCGAAGCCGATTACCTGCAGCTCGCCGGACAAATTGAATCCCTGCAAGCGACCATAGACCGCATGTATATCCGGGCTCCCTTCTCCGGTCAGGTCGGTATTCGTAACGCCTATCTGGGGCAATACCTGGAAGCCGGTTCGCAAATCGTTCGCCTGGAAGATACCAGCGTGATGAAGATCCGCTTCACCATCCCGCAGACCGAGATCTCCAAACTGAAGATCGGCCAAACCCTGCATATCTTCGTCGATGCCTATCCGCAACAGCCGTTCCAGGGCGCGGTCAATGCCATAGAGCCGGCGGTCAGTGCCCAATCCGGTGTGGTTCAGGTACAGGCCTCGATCCCGAATTCCGACAGCCTGCTGCGCTCCGGCATGTTTGCCAAGGTCCAGGTGCAGTTGCCGGTTGAGCCAGCGCAGATTGCGATTCCGCAAACCGCCATCAACTTCACTCTCTACGGCCAGACCGTCTTTGTGGTAGCAGAGGGTAAGGATGACAAGGGGCAACCCCTCGTGGATGCCGAAGGCAAGCCGGTTCTGGTCGCCAAGCAGGTGGTGGTCAAGGTCGGCGAGCGTAAGGAAGAGGTGGCCCATATTCTGGACGGCCTCAAGGCCGGAGACCAGGTGGTCACCGCCGGTCAAGTTCGCCTTTCCAATGACAGCCACGTGAAAATTATTGAAGATTCGCTGCTGAATAAGCCGGATACGACCCCGATGCTGTAACGGAGCAGGCCATGAAATTTACTGACATTTTCATTCGTCGCCCGGTTCTTGCCCTCTCCATCAGCCTGCTGATCGTGTTACTCGGTCTGCAGGCGCTGAAGGGGATGCAGGTCCGGGAATACCCGAAGATCACCAATACGGTGATCACGGTTACGACCAGCTACTACGGGGCCAGTGCCAACCTGATCCAGGGCTTTATCACCCAACCTCTGGAACAGGCGATTGCCCAGGCCGACAACATCGATTACATGACCTCGAAGAGTCAGTTGGGCTCCTCCACCATCACGGTGAACATGAAGCTCAACACTGATCCGAACGCGGCCCTGTCCGATGTCTTGGCCAAGGTCAACTCGGTGCGCTCCCAGTTGCCCAAAGAGTCGGAAGATCCGAGCCTGGATATGTCCACCGGCTCCAGCACCTCGATCATGTATATCTCCTTCTCCAGTGATGAGTTGAACGCCTCCCAGATCACCGACTATCTGGAGCGGGTTATCAAGCCGCAACTCTTCACCGTGGGCGGGGTCGCCAAGGTCAACCTGTATGGCGGGACCGAGTTTGCCCTGCGCATCTGGCTGGATCCGGAGCGGATGGCGGCCTACAACCTGACCGCCAGCGAAGTGATGTCGGTGTTGCAGTCCAACAACTACCAGTCCTCACCGGGTCAGGTGACCGGCTATTACATGCTGTATAACGCCGATGCCAATACCCAGGTCGACAACGTCGCCGATCTGGAGAAGCTGATCGTCGCCAGCCGCGATAAGGCGGTGGTGCGGCTGCGGGATATCGCCAAGGTCAGCCTGGAGAAGAACCACGACACCTACCGGGCCATGGCCAATGGTAAGGAAGCCGTAGTCGTCGCCCTGGATCCATCGCCGACCGCCAACCCGCTGGAGATTGCCGCCAAAGTGGTCGATATGATGCCGGAGTTGCAGCGTAACCTGCCCTCCACCATCAAGATGGAGATGCTGTATGACTCCACCGAAGCGATCAATGAATCCATCGACGAAGTGGTGAAAACCATCGCCGAAGCCGGGGTGATCGTTCTCATCGTCATCACTCTGTTCCTCGGTTCGTTCCGCGCCGTGGTGATCCCCATCATCACCATCCCCTTGTCGCTCATCGGCGTGGTGATGCTGATGCAGATGTTCGGCTTCACCATCAACCTGATGACACTGCTGGCCATGGTGCTGGCCATCGGTCTGGTGGTGGATGACGCCATCGTCGTGGTGGAAAACGTCGATCGGCATATCAAGGCCGGTGAAGAGCCGTTCCGGGCCGCCATTATCGGCACCCGGGAAATCGCGCTGCCGGTTATTTCCATGACCATCACGCTAGCGGCTGTGTATGCACCGATTGCGCTGATGGGCGGGGTGACCGGCTCCCTGTTCAAGGAGTTTGCCCTCACCCTGGCGGGTTCGGTGTTCGTCTCCGGCGTCATCGCCCTGACCCTGTCGCCCATGATGTGCTCGAAGATGCTCAAGGCCCATACCAACCCGAATGCCTTCGAGCGCGGCGTGGAAACGACCTTCGAGCGGATCACCAATGCTTACGCCCGGGCCCTGGATGCGGTGATGGAGCGCAGACCCGTGGTGATCGCGTTTGCGGTCATCGTCTTCGCCTCCTTGCCGGTGCTGTTCACCTTCATTCCGGCCGAGTTGGCGCCCTCCGAAGATAAGGGTGCCTACATGATGATGGCCAGAGCGCCCAATACCGCCAACCTGGACTACATCCAGAACAGCATGAGTGAAGTGACCACCCGTTTGAGCAAGGATCCGGCTATGGCCACCAGCCTGTCGTTTGCCGGTATCCCGAGCTCGAATCTGGGCATGGGCATCGCGGTCATGAAACCCTGGAGTCAGCGTCCACCGCTCAAGCAAGTCATGGAGCGCACCAACGCCGATATGCAGAACATCCCGGAGATGACGGTCAGCTCGTTCCAGTTCCCGGAGCTGCCAGGTGCCGGTGGTGGTCTGCCACTGCAATATGTCATCACCACGCCGAACAACTTCGAGAGCCTGTTCCAGGTCGCCGACGAGATGTTGAAGAAGGTGCAAGCCAATCCGAAATTCATCTATTCGGAGCTGGATCTGGCCTATGACTCGGCCACCATGCGCATTACCGTCAATCGGGACAAGGCGGGTGCCTACGGCATCACCATGCAGGATATCGGCGTCACGCTGAGTACCTTCATGAGCGATGGCTATGTCAACCGCATCGACTTGAACGGCCGCAGCTACGAGGTTATTCCGCAGGTCGAGCGCAAGTACCGTCTCAACCCGGAGTCACTCAAGCGCTACTATGTGCGGGCCGCCGATGGCACAGCAGTGCCGCTGGGGAACCTGGTCAATGTCGAGCTGGTCACCGAACCTCGCTCACTGCCGACCTTCAGTCAGCTGAACTCGGCCACTATCGGTGTGGTCCCCACCCCTGGTGTGTCGATGGGCGATGCGGTGAACTTCTTCGAACAAGAGATCACCCCGCAGCTGCCTCTGGGCTACCAGCACAACTACATGGGTGAAGCGCGGCAGTATGTCACCGAAGGGAATGCCCTGATGGGCACCTTCGCCCTGGCGCTGTTCGTCATCTTCCTGGTACTGGCTTCGCAGTTCGAGAGTGTGCGGGATCCGCTGGTGATCCTGGTCTCGGTGCCGCTGGCTATTTGTGGCGCCTTGATCGCCATGGCCTGGGGCTTGTCGACCATGAACATCTACACCCAGGTCGGTCTCATCACGCTCGTGGGTCTGATTACCAAACACGGGATCCTGATCTGTGAGGTAACCAAGGAGGAGCAGCTCAAGCGCGGTCTCTCCAAGATGGAGGCGGTGAAGCATGCCACCCGCATCCGTCTGCGGCCGATCCTGATGACCACGGCCGCCATGGTCGCGGGCCTCATCCCCTTGATGGGGGCCAGCGGTGCTGGTGCCATCAGCCGTTTCGGCATTGGTCTGGTCATAGTCGCCGGTCTCTCCATCGGCACCCTGTTTACGCTGTTCGTGCTGCCGGTGATCTACACCTACCTGGGTGAAAATCACAAACCGCTCGAAGTGTTTGATGAAAGCCTGCCCCACAAGGCCCTGGCTGACCATTAAACCTGCCACTCGCGTCATCCAAGCCAGTCCCTCTGCGGACTGGCTTTTTTCTTGTGCTATTTCCATACCCCGCCAGCGCCACAATGACTCCCCGTTCACCGCCGCTTGCGCCATTTAAGTGCAAGCCCCCCCTCAGCCCCAATCCGGTGCAGACCGCATGGCGGCTGAGTTCTGCCCCGTCACGCTGGAGTGGCACAGCCCTTGTATAGCTCTGTTCGATACCCGCTCAGGATGAGCGTGATACGCCGGAGTATCCGGCCCCTTTCGGAGAGTACGCTATGACACCTTCTACCCTATCGTCTGCTGTTACCCACTCCCTGCTGGCGCTGGCCATTGTCGCCGCCACCTCGGCCAGCGCCGCGCCGCTGCAAAGCCTCGGCAAATCGGAAGGCGTGGTCGATATCATCGCCTGGCCCGGCTATATCGAGCGCGGCGAGAGCGACAAGCAGTATGACTGGGTCACGCAATTCGAGAAGGAGAGCGGCTGCGAGGTGCGGGTGAAGACCGCCGCCACCTCCGATGAAATGGTGGCCCTGATGGCCAAGGGGGGGTATGACCTGGTCACCGCCTCGGGCGATGCCTCCTTGCGTCTCATCTATGGCAAGCGGGTACAAGCGATCAATACCGCCCTGATCCCGAACTGGAAGAATATCGACCCTCGCCTGCTGGATGCCCCCTGGCATACCGTCAAGGGCGAGCACTATGGCGCCCCCTACCAGTGGGGACCCAACGTGCTGATGTATAACACCAATGTCTTCAAGGAAGCGCCCACCAGCTGGGGCGTGCTGTTCAGCGCCCAGAACCTGCCGGATGGCAAACCGAACCAGGGCCGGGTCCAGGCTTATGATGGTGCCATCTATCTGGCCGATGGCGCTCTTTACTTGAAACACGCCAAGCCGGAACTGGGCATCACGGATCCCTACGAGCTGAACGAAGCCCAGTACGCGGCCGTGCTGGAGCTGGTGCGCGGCCAGCATCCCCTGGTCCACCGCTACTGGCACGACTACAACGTACAGATGAGCGACTTCAAGAATGAAGGGGTGGTCGCCTCCGGTGCCTGGCCCTTCCAGGTTAATGCCCTGCAGGCCGAGAAACAGCCCATCGCCTCCACCATTCCGGTAGAAGGTGCCACCGGCTGGGCCGATAGCACCATGCTGCATGCCGAGGCCGCTCATCCGGTCTGTGCCTACCAATGGCTGAACTGGTCACTGACCCCCAAGGTGCAGGGCGATGTCGCCGCCTGGTTCGGCTCAGTACCTTCTGTGCCGGCGGCTTGCAGCGCCTCCAGCCTGTTAGGTGCCGAGGGGTGCAAGACCAACGGTCTGGATAACTTCGACAAGATCGCCTTCTGGAAGACCCCGCAAGCCAAATGTGCCCAAGGCAGCTGTGTACCTTATAGCCGCTGGGTGCAGGATTACATCGCCATCATGGGCGGTCGTTGATCCGAGGAGGCTTTATGAGTTTTGCCGTTGAATTCTCCGCCGTCAGTCGGATCTATGGCTCGGTCAAGGCCGTGGATCAGGTCTCGTTGCGTATCGAACCGGGTGAGTTTTTCTCCATGCTGGGGCCGTCAGGCTCCGGCAAAACCAGCTGCCTGCGGCTGATGGCGGGGTTTGAACAACCGGATCTGGGTGCCGTTTATCTGGGCGGCATCGACGCCAGCGGCTTACCGCCCTATCAGCGGGATGTGAATACCGTGTTTCAGGATTACGCCCTGTTCCCGCACCTGAATGTCTGGGAGAACATCGCCTATGGCCTCAAGGTGAAGGGCGTCGGCCGTGGTGATCGCATGGCCCGCGCCGAGGAGGCGCTGGAGCTGGTGGCGCTGGGAGGCTTGGGTCAACGCAAGCCATCCCAGCTCTCCGGCGGCCAACGGCAACGGGTGGCACTGGCGCGCGCCTTGGTCAATAAACCCAAGGTGTTGCTGCTGGATGAACCACTGGGCGCGCTGGATCTGAAGCTGCGGGAGCAGATGCAGTCCGAGCTCAAACGCCTGCACCGTCATCTGGGCATTACCTTCGTCTATGTGACCCACGATCAGAGCGAAGCGCTGTCGATGTCGGATCGGGTCGCGGTGTTCAACAAGGGACGGATCGAGCAACTCGACTCGCCCCGTCAGCTCTACTCCCGCCCGCAGACACCGTTTGTCGCCCGCTTCGTCGGCTCATCCAACGTCATCGAAGGCGAGCTGGCCACCAAGCTCTCCGGTGATGCCGTACCGTTTGCGATACGACCGGAGCATGTGCAGCTCATCCCGGCCTGGGGTAGTCACGAAGTTCAGGTCGAGGGCAAGCTCAAGCATATTCACTATCACGGCGCCTACAGCCGCTTCGAACTGGATCTGGGCCAGGGACAACAGTTGGCCATTCACCTGCCCCATCGGGAAGGTGAAGAGTCCGAGTTCCCGGAGATCGGCACCCGGCTGGGAGCAGGCTGGTCACGCAGTGCCATGGTGCCCCTCGCGGCCGATATCGCCACCCAGATCGCAGACGGAGCCCAGCCATGACAGCCGCCGCCCTGCCATCCCCCGGCCTGATGCGCCGGGCCGCCAGCTGGTGCTATCTGCACCCCAGAGCCACGCTGTTGCTCTGGCTGGCACTGCCCCTCGGCTGGTTCGGGGTGCTCTATCTGGGATCGCTGGCCACCCTGCTGGCCCAGAGCTTCTACACCTTCGATGACTTCACCATGTCGGTACTCCCCGACTGGACCCTCGACAACTACCGGCAGCTGCTCAACCCCGGCAATGTGGACATAGTGCTGCGCACCGTGACCATGGCGGCGGCGGTAACGGTCGCCGATGCCTTGATGGCCTTCCCCATCGCCCTGTATATGGCGCTCTATGCCTCACCGCGCATCAAGGCGCTGTTCTACATCGGCGTCATGCTGCCGATGTGGGCCAGCTATATCGTCAAGGCCTACGCCTGGAGCGTGATCCTGGCCAAGGGCGGTCTGCTGCAGTGGCTGTTGCAGGCGGTCGGCTTGCAACCTGTGCTGGATCTACTGCTGACCACGCCGATTGGCGGCAATACCCTAGCCACCTCGCACCTCGGACGCTTTTTAGTGTTCAGCTACATCTGGCTGCCGTTCATGATACTGCCGATCCAGGCAGCGCTGGAGCGCATCTCTCCCAGCCTGCTGCAAGCGGCCAGCGATCTGGGCGCTCGCCCCCGTCAGGTGCTGACGACCGTGCTGCTGCCGCTGGCATTTCCCGGTGTGGTGGCAGGCTCCATCTTCACCTTCTGCCTGACGCTGGGGGATTACATCATCCCCACGCTCATAGGCCCATCCGGACTCTTCATCGGCACCATGGTCTACACCCAGCAGGGCGCGGTCGGCAATATGCCACTGGCAGCCGCTTTCACCCTGGTGCCCTTGCTGATCATCATGCTCTATCTGTGGTTTGCCAAACGACTGGGGGCCTTCAATGCACTCTAACAACGGCGCCTCACCCCTGTTGAAACTGCTGGCCTGGTGCGGATTGGCCCTGCTGCATCTGCCGCTGCTGGTCATCGCCCTGTACGCCTTCAATACCGAGAGCGCAGCGTTCAGCTTTCCACTGCAGGGCTTCACCCTGAAGTGGTTCGGCATGGCGCTGAGCCGACCGGATGTGCTGGCCGCCATCGGCCTCTCCTTGCAGGTCGCGGCTCTGGCCACCCTGTTGGCGATGATCCTCGGCACGCTGGCGGCACTGGCCATCTGGCGGCATAGCTTCTTCGGTCGCGACGGCATCTCCATGCTGCTGGTACTGCCCATCGCCCTGCCCGGCATCATCACCGGCTTGGCGCTGCTGGCCAGCTTCAAGCAGTTGGGGATCGAGCCCGGCATGCTGACCCTGGTGGTCAGCCACGCCACCTTCTGCGTGGTGGTGGTGTTCAACAACGTCATAGCCCGCTTCCGCCGCACCAGCCTGACGCTGATCGAGGCCTCGATGGACTTGGGCGCCGATGGCTGGCAGACCTTCCGCTATCTGGTCCTGCCGAACATTGCCACCGCCCTGCTGGCGGGCGGCATGCTGGCCTTCGCCCTGTCGTTTGACGAAATCATTGTCACCACCTTCACCGCCGGGCACGAGAAGACGCTGCCCATCTGGTTGCTGGGACAGCTGACGCGGCCCCGGGATGTGCCGGTCACCAACGTGGTGGCGCTCTTGGTGATGCTGGCGACCGTGCTACCGATTTTAGGCGCCTATTATTTAACGAAAGATACCGACTCGGTGGCGGGCAGCGGCAAGTAGCCGCCTCTGGATGCACGCCAGCCACCCCGACCTTTATGCAGAGCAGGAGCGACACCATGCAGACCAAACTACTGATCAACGGCCAATTGATTCCGGGCGCGGGCACTCCGCTGCCGGTGATGAACCCCTCGACCGGCGGCGAGCTCATCGCCATCGCCGAAGCCAGCCCGGAGCAGGTGCTGGCCGCCGTGGCGGCCGCCGATGCCGCCTTCCCCGCCTGGGCCGCGACCCCGCCACGGGAGCGTGCCGCCCGGCTGCTGGCCATCGCCGATGCCATCGAGGCCAAGGGCGAACAGTTTGCCCGCTTGGAATCCCTCAACTGCGGCAAGCCGTTCAGCGCCGCGCTGAATGACGAGATCCCGGCCATCGCCGACACCTTCCGCTTCTTCGCCGGTGCCTGCCGCTGCCTCGGCGGCTCGGCCGCCGGTGAGTATCTGCCCGGCTTCACCTCGATGATCCGCCGCGACCCGCTGGGTGTAATCGCCTCCATAGCGCCCTGGAACTACCCGCTGATGATGGCGGCCTGGAAGCTGGGGCCAGCGCTGGCCGCCGGTAATACAGTGGTGATCAAACCTTCGGAGATCACCCCGCTCACCACGCTGGCACTGGGCGAGGTACTGGCCGAGCTGCTGCCACCTGGGGTGGTCAACATAGTCCATGGTCGCGGCGGTGAGGTGGGCATGCCGCTGGTCAGCCATCCGCGCGTACGCATGGTCTCCCTCACAGGCTCCATCGCCACCGGCAAGAAGCTGGTCGAGATTGCCTCCCAGACCATGAAGCGCACCCATATGGAGTTGGGCGGCAAGGCGCCGGTCATAGTGCTGAATGATGCCAACCTCGACGAAGTGGTCGCTGGCATTCGCACCTTCGGCTTCTACAATGCCGGGCAAGACTGCACCGCCGCCTGCCGCATCTACGCCCAGAAGGGGATCTACGACAAGCTGGTGGCCGATCTGGGCAGCGCTGTCAGCAGCCTGAAGATGGGTCTGCAGGATGACCCGACCACAGAGCTGGGACCGCTGATTTATGGCGCGCACCGGGATCGGGTCGCCGATTTTGTCGACCGCGCTCGGGCGCAATCCCATATCGAGATCGTCACCGGCGGCCAGCTGGGAGCAGGTCCTGGCTACTTCTATGAGCCGACGTTGATCGCCGGCGCCCGGCAGAGCGATGAAATCGTGCAAAAAGAGCTGTTTGGCCCTGTGGTTTCCATCACCCCGGTCGATGATTTCGAGCAGGCCATCGCCTTTGCCAACGACTCCGAATATGGCCTCGCCTCCTCCATCTGGACTCAGGATGTCAGCAAGGCGATGGCCGGTGCAGCCGCCCTGCAGTATGGCTGCACCTGGATCAACACCCACTTCATGCTGACCACGGAGATGCCCCACGGCGGCATGAAGCAATCCGGCTATGGCAAGGATATGTCGATGTACGGGCTGGAAGAGTACACCTGTGCCCGTCATGTGATGGTGAAGTGGTAATTCCTGCTCCCGCCCCACCTCTGGGTCCGTTCACTGAACAGGAATGTGGCGGCGGGGATAACCGATAAGCCGACCGTCGGCATCAGGGATGATGCCGTCGAGCCTCCATGGACGGATTTACGGCGTGTCGGCGCCAGGTTGCCCCGGCGCTGCACGCTCCTCAACACCCGGCGGGAACCACACCGGTTCGAACCCCGCACGGAGAAATAGGAAATAGCGCATCCCATCGGGATGAAATGGAACAAAATATAAATAATCAGCCAGGAGGCTTATTTATTATTCAATAATTCAAGAAATTATATTCTGCTAGCTATTGGCAGGCTCGATGAATAACCATATGGTTATATCAGCAACTATGAGTGATTAATTCAAGCCATTTCCCCATAGTGGGCAATGTCGAGTTATTGCATCTAAAAATAAATACTAACCTATTGTTTATATTGAAATATTTCATTGACTAACTCGACCTTAATATTTTAATTTCAATGCGCTTTTGCTGATTTTCAGTCACTCGTGGTAGGTGCTTGCATCTTGCTGATACATACAGGCAACCATGGGCGGATGAATACTCCTCTTGACGATAGCGCCTTGTTAATCCCGCCTGCGCTATCAAAAATCAGACTTTATTTATGAACCATAAACTCTGATGGATATATGTCTCATGTACAGAACCTTAAGCGGCAAGCGAATTAATAACACCGTCTAACGTGTTGTTCTGCTTGGATTTTCTCTGCCTGCTCTTTTTGCCGTTTTTGGATAAATACACCATTGCCCACTCCAACTTCTCTGTTATTTCCTGCCACGCACCATGGATGATGCT
>NZ_BAAGVN010000340.1:0-33352 GCF_054780855.1 Pseudaeromonas pectinilytica | reverse complement strand
TCTGCTCAAAAAGCAGTAATAGATCAGAGTAGCCGATCGCTGTCAAGCGATTGATAATGTTTCAAACAGGTGCGGAATGACGGTTTGAGCGATAGCTGCGCCGGAAGGTCCTGACGATCCCGCGCCGTAATGGCGACAAACCGATCCTGCAGCCAGATGCGTTTATTAAAAAAATGGGGCACATACTGCAGAGAATCGATGCCAACGAAGACATCCAGTTGACCGGATTCGACCCCTTCGTGCTGGATCTTCTCCGCCAGGATATCCACGCTCAGACGAATATTCGGAGCCTCGGTTTTGAACTTGGAGACCAGACGGGGCAGCCCTAAAAACTCGAAATAGTCGACCGCACCCAGGTAAAAGGTTCGAGCCGAGGTGGCCGGATCAAACTGTCGACTGCCGGTCATGCCCCGCTCCAGCCGTCCCAGGGATTCCCGGATGACCGGAATCAACTGTCGCGCCCGAGGCGTCGGCTCCATCCCCTGACTGGTACGGATAAACAGCGGATCCTCCAACTGCTCTCGCACCCGATTGAGCGCATGACTGAAGGCCGATTGGCTCATAAACAGGCGGTCTGCGGCCTTAGTGACACTTTTCTCATCGGCTAGTACCGGGAGTAACTTCAATAAATTCAGGTCCATAGATATCTCTATGATTTAATTTCATCAAATGATGTAAATATTGCATTTCAATCATATCACTAAACTCGGTATTAGTTTCCCTTAAGGAACCGAACCTCTTTCGGCAAAAGGGACTTTTATGCCTACATCAACTACCACCAGACAGATGGGTCTGGTCAGTCAAATACTGTTTATCCTCTGCTCGGTGCTCATCATCGATACCCTCACGGCTGCTGCCGCCTTGGGAACTGGCGTCATCGGCTGGTGGATCGTCACCCTGTTGTTCTTCGTCATCCCCTATGCGCTGATCGCCGCCGAGCTGGGAACCAGCTATCCCTCGGACGGTGGCATCTACTCCTGGGTGAAACGCGCCTTCGGCCTGAAGATGGCCGCTCGCACCACCTGGCTGTACTGGATCAACGTCGGGCTATGGATGCCTGCGGTCTATATCCTGTTCGCTGGCATGGTGGCTGAGTTATTTCTGCCGGATCTGGGCCTGGGCTGGCGCGTCGCCATCTGCATCGCCCTCATCTGGCTGACAGTGGGATTCTGTAATGTCTCGGTGCATGTCGGAGTCTGGGTCAGCCAGGTTGGAGCTTTGCTCAAAATTATCGTCATCACCACGTTGGGCGGCGCCGGTTTTTACTATGCCCTGAAGCATGGCATGGCCAATGATCTGACCCTGCGCAGCATGCTGCCCTCCCTGGAAGGTGGTGTCAGCTTCCTGCCCGCGATCATCTACAACCTGCTGGGGCTGGAGCTCATCGCCTGCCTGGGTAAAACCCTCAAGGATCCGGTGCGCACCATGCCGCGGGCCATGATCGGCGCCAGCGTCATCATCGCTGCCCTCTACCTGTTCGGCACCCTGGGGATCCTGGCCGCCCTGCCGGTGGAAAAGGTCGGGCTGATTGCCGGCATCACCGATGCCTCACGCATCCTGTTTGCTGACTCCCCTTGGGCCGATACGCTAGTGAGCGGACTGGGGATCCTGGTACTGCTCACACTCATCAGCAACATGGTGAACTGGACCATGGGCTCCAGTCGCGCCGCCGCCGAGGCCGGTGAACTCCCCGCCTATGTCGCCCGTCGCCATCCCCGATATGGTTCACCCATGGGAGCCAATACCGTGACCGGTATTGTGGCAACGCTGGTGATCCTGGCCTATGCCCTGCTGGCCCAGAGCAATGATGAACTGTTCTGGAGTGTGTTTGCCTTCTCCAGCACCATCTTCCTGATGCCCTATCTGTTGCTGTTCGCCTCCTTCCTGCGCCTGCGTCGTCGGGATCCGCTGACCCCGCGCGCCTTTAAAGCACCCGGTGGCCGGATCCTGATTGCCTTGATGACTGCCAGCGGCCTGCTGTTTGTGTTGGGTGCCCTGCTGCTGTTCTTGTTCCCGCAACTGCCCGAAGGTCAGATCGATTGGCACACCAGTGCGCCGCTGCTCATCGGCCTGCTACTGACGCTGGGGATCGAGGAATGGCTGGTGAGCCGATCGCTAGCGACCCCAACCACTCAACAGCTGAATGCTCAAACGAATTAAGCGTTTATAACCATCAATTAAGGACGAAAATGATGCCCCATATAAACTCTATTCATCTCCAGAAACGTGCACTGCTTGCGAGTGCAGTGACTCTCGGAACAAGCCTGTTTCTCATCGCGTGTAACAGTGATAGTAAGAACGCTGCGGATATAGTTTTTAAAAATGGTTACGTCTATACAGTCAATGCGAAGGATTCCGTAGCGCAGTCCGTAGCCGTTCGAGATGGGAAAATTCTTTACGTAGGCAGTAATGATTCGGTAGATGGTCTGATCGATAAACACACCGAAGTGATCGACTTGGCAGGCAAGATGTTGATGCCAGGTTTCATTGATGCCCACTTGCATGCATTAGCCGGAGGGAGAGCACAACTACAATGCGACTTAGCTTATGCCCCCCTGTCGCAGGCAGAGCTGAGAGATACGATCCAGTCCTGTCTGGACGCCAGTGCCAGCAAAGAGCCGGATGGTTGGCTAGAGGTGGTCAATTGGGATCGTTACTCCACCGCTGCGAAAGATGGAGATCCAACAAAGTCACTCCTTGACGCATTGGAAACCAAGCGCCCGATCGTGATTACGGCGAGTGATTTCCACTCGGTTCTCGCGAACTCTAGAGCCTTGGCAATAGCCGGGATTACCGCTGAAACAGCCGATCCGGCCGGCGGTGCCTTTGCTCACGATGAAAATGGCGAGCTAACAGGTATCGCTGAAGATAATGCCGGTTTCCTGATAAAAACTTTTATCCCTGCGGATAGTGATGCCGATCAGGTGCAACAAGCCAGCACAGCGCTGGAAACCCTACGTAATCAGGGGGTGACCACCTTTATGGATGCCGCAGCAGGAGAAGCCCAAGGCAAAGCATTCAAAACGCTTCGGGAACAGGGGAAATTGACAGCTCGGACCTTCCTGGCCATCGGTACATCCACGGAAGAAGTCACAGCCGATCCCGCCAAAGCCATGGCGGCAGCGGCACTAGTGGCCAAGAGTTTAGATGAAGGAGAACCCACCCCAACGCCCGGCATCAACTCAAGAATGATCAAGATCTTCCTTGATGGCGTCATCAATGCTCCCGCAGATACTGGTGCCATGCTTACGCCCTATTACACCAATACAGGGACTGATTCACTGGCTCACTGGGAGCCGGGAACTAATCATGGCTCGCTCTACTATCCAGCAGAAGTCCTAAAACCCCTAACATTGGCGGCTGCAGACCTGAACATGGACCTTCATATCCATGCAACTGGTGAACGTTCAGTACGCGAAATGCTCAATGCTATAGCGTATGAGCGAGAACAGCGACCTAAACTCGATTTTCGCCCGTCGATTGCTCACGATGAGAGCGTGACCATTGAAGATTATGCCCGTTTCGCACCGTTGGATGTAACAGCGACCATGTCATTTCAGTGGGGCGTAAGAGCACCTTACTCTATTGGCGACACAGAAAATCATTTGGGGCCGGATAGATTCTCTCGTATGGAACCATCGGGAAGCTTGGCTAATGCCGGTGCTCGAGTAGCCTATGGTAGCGATTGGCCTATCGATCCACATGATATCTTCCTTGCTCTCAAGGCTGGTGTCACTCGCTCAGGGGATAATACGAACCCGAACAGTGCCGCTTTCCTATCTGCGGAATATGAAGGCAAACTGAATGCAGAACCCGCACTGACCCGGGCTCAGAGCCTCCGTGCAATTACGATGAACTCAGCCTACCAACTGCGAATGGAGGACAAAATAGGTTCTATCGAGCACGGAAAATATGCTGACCTGATCGTTCTGGAGAAGAACTTTATGACCGAACCAGAGGAGGCGTTGGCCCGAAACAGGGTTCTCCTGACCATGGTGGGCGGTAAAATAGTAATGGCGAACGATGAACTCGCAAAATATCAGGAAGCCCAATAACAAAAGCTTGATATAACCGCATAAAAAAAGAGCCCCGATATAATGTCGGGGCTCTTCACATTTATTCGCGGACTATTTCTGCGGACGCAGGGCCGGGAACAGGATGACGTCGCGGATGGTGTGGCTGTTGGTAAACAGCATCACCAGACGGTCGATGCCGATGCCTTGACCGGCAGTCGGCGGCAGACCGTGCTCCAGTGCGGTGACGAAGTCGGCGTCATAGAACATGGCCTCATCATCGCCCGCTTCCTTCTGCTGCACCTGCGCCTGGAAGCGCTCGGCCTGATCTTCGGCATCGTTGAGCTCGGAGAAGCCGTTGGCCAGCTCGCGACCACCAATGAAAAACTCGAAGCGGTCGGTGATTTCCGGATTCTGGTCGTTGCGACGGGCCAGCGGCGAGACGGCAGCCGGGTATTCGGTGATGAAGGTCGGCTGCATCAGCTGCGCTTCGGCCGTCTCTTCGAAGATGGCGGTGATCACATGGCCCAGCTCCCAGCTCTTCATCAGCTCGACATGGTGACGCTTGGCTACGGCGATGGCGCCTTCCAGCGTGGTCAGCTCTTCAGCCTTCACGTCGTTACCATACTTGAGGATGGCCTCGACCATGGTGAGACGGGCAAAGGGTTGACCGAAGTCGATCTCGAAGCCCTCTTCCCCTTCCTTGGCGTAACGGATGGTGGTGGTGCCGTGGATATCCAGCGCCAGGGTGCGCAGCATCTCCTCGGTCAAGTCCATCAGATCGTTATAGTCGGCATAGGCCATATAGAACTCGAGCATGGTGAATTCTGGGTTATGACGCACCGAGATGCCTTCGTTGCGGAAGTTACGGTTAATTTCGTACACCCGCTCGAAGCCACCGACCACCAGACGCTTCAGATAGAGCTCCGGAGCAATCCGCAGGTACATGTCGATGTCCAGCGCGTTGTGGTGGGTGATGAAGGGACGCGCGGAGGCGCCGCCCGGGATCACCTGCATCATGGGGGTTTCCACTTCCATGAACTGCTTGGCGTTCAGGAAGTTACGGATACCGTTGACCACCTGGTTACGGATCTTGAAGGTCTTGCGCGACTCTTCGTTGGCAATCAGATCCAGGTAACGCTGACGGCAACGGGCTTCCTGATCGGTCAGACCCTTATGCTTTTCTGGCAGCGGACGCAGCGCCTTGGTCAGCAGACGGATCTCGGAGACATGCACCGAGAGCTCACCGGTATTGGTGCGGAACACAGTTCCTTCCACGCCGACGATATCGCCCAGATCCCATTTCTTGAACTGCTCGTTGTAGAAGCCTTCGGCCAGATCGTCACGGGTGACATAGACCTGCACCTTGCCGCCCATGTCTTGCAGGGTGGCAAAAGAGGCCTTGCCCATGATGCGGCGAGTCATGATACGACCGGCGATCTTCACCTTGGCATTCAGTGCCGCCAGCTCTTCGGCACTCTTGTCACCAAACTGCTCGTGGATCTCGCTGGAGATATGGTCACGACGGAAGTCGTTCGGAAACGGATTGCCCTGCTCACGCAGTGCCGCCAGCTTGGAGCGGCGCTGGGTCATCTCGTTGTTGAACTCTTGAACGTCCAGTTCCGGGGTTTGATTCTGTTCTGACATGATAATTCCTGCTTGGATTACAGCCCGGACTTCAGGCTGGCTTCAATAAACTTGTCCAGGTCGCCATCAAGGACCGCTTGCGTATTGCGGGTTTCAACCCCGGTACGCAGATCCTTGATGCGGGCGTCGTCGAGCACATAGGAGCGGATCTGGCTGCCCCAACCGATATCGGATTTAGTCTCTTCCAGTGCCTGTTTCTCGGCATTCTGCTTCATCATCTCCAGCTCATAGAGTTTCGCCTTGAGCTGTTTCATCGCCTGGTCTTTGTTCTTGTGCTGGGAACGGTCGTTCTGGCACTGAGTCACGGTATTGGTCGGAATGTGGGTAATACGCACCGCAGATTCGGTCCGGTTTACGTGCTGACCACCGGCCCCGGAGGCGCGATAGACGTCGATGCGCAAGTCAGCCGGGTTGATTTCGATATCGATGTCTTCATCAATTTCTGGATAGACAAACGCCGAACAGAACGAGGTATGACGACGGCCACCGGAATCGAACGGGCTCTTGCGCACCAGGCGATGGACGCCAGTTTCGGTACGCAACCAGCCGAAGGCATATTCGCCAGTGAACTTGATGGTGGCGGATTTGATACCGGCCACGTCGCCATCGGTACATTCGATGAGCTCCGGTTTGAAGCCGCGAGCTTCCCCCCAACGCAAGTACATGCGCAGCACCATGCTGGCCCAATCCTGAGCCTCGGTGCCACCCGAGCCGGACTGGATATCCATGTAACAGTCGGAAGGGTCATGCTGACCGGAGAACATGCGGCGGAATTCCAGATCCACCAGCTTCTTCTCCAGCGCCTCGGCCTCGGCTTCGGCCTCGTGGAAGGTCTCTTCGTCTTCACCTTCGACGGCCAGAGAAACCAGCATCTCCACATCCTCGGCGCCCTGGGTCAGGACATCGATGGTGGCGACAATCGTTTCCAGGGAGGAGCGTTCCTTCCCCAAAGCCTGAGCCCGTTCCGGCTCATTCCAGACATCCGGCTGTTCCAGCTCGGCGCTTACTTCTTCCAGACGCTCTTTCTTGGCGTCGTAGTCAAAGGTACCCCCTCAGAAGCTCGGTCCGTTCAGACAGCTCCTTGAGTTTGTTCAGTACCGGATTCACTTCAAACATGAAGGATTCTCTCATCAATAAGCAGGCCGGGAAGATATAACCCGGTCTTGGTGTGACAGAAGTCCTTGCCGTAACAGGCCCAGTGATAGGAGCTGGATACGGGAAGGACTGCAGAAAAGCGCAGTATTTTACCCAATTGAGTGGGGAATAGACAGACAATGCAGGGATTTTTCCCGGATTATCCAGCAGGCAGAAGAGGTGATGAAAGTCAGTCATCCGCGCGGTAGAACCATGCCCTCCAGGCGATCTTCCCAGACCACTCAAAGCGTCAATCTTGCGGATCGGAGTATCCATCGCCAGAACAGCGCAGGAACTTATTTTATCTGCTGAAGAAATAACCACCCACTAGCGTAACTTGGAGATAAATCACTGGGTTTTTTCATCCGTTGCTTGAAAATAAGGCAAACATGGTCCGTGCGCACCATCCGTTTTACGTCCGGTGTGGCGTTTCGAGTATCAGAGGCCCGGAGAACTAAGTCCAAACGAGCCAATCGCCAGATGACAATAAAAGCAGAAAGGGAAAACCAATGAAGATAAGGACGCTAAAACAAAAAATATTGCTCTCGGTAGGTCTGGCGCTACTCAGCGTCATTCTGTTGCTATCCGCCCTCGCCTACAGCACCCTGCGCGATCAGGTCATTGATGGTAATTATCAGCAGATCAACCAGATAAGTGAACGGGCGGCGCTCGACATGGCCACTTGGCTGAGTGAAAAAAAGCAGGTCATCCAGACCCTGAGTCAGCAAAACGAATATCGCAACACCAAGAGCCTGTTATTGAGCCAAGAGGCAACCGGTTTTGCCAGTATCTACTTTGCGGGTACCGATGGCTCCATGCAGGATGGCGACGGCTCCGATTATCAGGGCTATGACGCCAAAAGCCAGTCCTGGTATCAATTGGCTCAAGGTACAAACACACCCATCATCCCCCCTCCCTATCGGGATGACACCTATACGCCGCCCGAGATCATCATCTCGATCGCCATGGCCCGCGACGATGGCGTCATCGGTGGTGACATCACCACACAGCGACTACAGCAGATCTTGAGTGCCATCAAGCTCCCCGCACAGGGGGTCAGTATTCTGGTGGATAATCAAGGCCGCGTCATCGCCTACAAGGAGCCAGAACGAGTCCTCAAGCCACTTAGCGAACTGATTGACGGGGTTGCGATGCAACAGCTCACCCAACCGACCTCGAACGGGATCCCACTGGAAGTCTCGGTACATGGCAAGGCCAAGCTGCTGTGGAGTCGCCCCGTCGCCAACAGTCAGTGGCTTCTAGTCAGCATCGTCGATCAGCAGCGCCTATTCGCCCCGCTTCAGCGACAACTCATCCATCAGTTTCTCATCTCCGGCGTCATCCTGCTGGTAAGTATATTTTCGATTGGAACCCTAATCGGTTTACTGCTGCGCCCCCTGCGTCGAGTATCATCCGCTCTGGCACTCATCGCTAACGGTGATGGCGACCTCACTCAACGACTGCGCGTCCATACTCAGGATGAAGTGGGTCAGCTGGCCGCCAACTTCAACCAGTTTGTCGGCAGTCTGCATGAGCTCATCGGCCACATTCGCCAAGAGGCGGAATCGCTGGGCAATTCGGCCGCATCGGGTCTCAAACGCAGCGCAGATACGGTGCAAGAGCTGGGCAACCAACAGCAGGAAATTGCCATGGTCGCCACCGCCGTCACCGAGATGGCCTCCGCCACCGCGGAGATTGCCCACAATGCGGAAAACACGGCCGCCGCCGCCCAGCAGTCGAGCGTCAGCAGCACCGATGGGTTGAATCTGGTGAATCAGACCCGCAGCTCCATCACCAGCCTGGCCAACGAGGTGGGCGAAGCCACCGAGGTGATCCATGAGCTCAGCCGTCACGCCAACGAGATCTCCAGCGTGCTGGCCACCATTCAAGGCATTGCCGAACAGACCAACCTGCTGGCCTTGAATGCGGCCATCGAAGCGGCCCGCGCCGGGGAACAGGGGCGCGGTTTCGCCGTGGTAGCAGACGAGGTGCGGGTGCTCTCCAAACGCACCCAGTCTTCAACCACCGAGATCCAAAGCACCATCGACACCCTACAGCGCACCACTCAACAGGCCGTGGCCTTGATGGAAAAGAGTCAGAGCCTGGCCTCCCACAGCGTCGAAGATGCCGTAGCCGCCTCCAGAGCGCTCGATGAGATCACCCGCGCCGTGAGCCTCATCTCCGATATGTCCACCCAGATTGCCACCGCCGCCGAAGAGCAGACCAAGGTGACGGAGGAGATCACCGCCAACGTCACGGCGATCAAGGAGGTAGGGGATGAGCTGGCTGAAGGGGCTCGTGAAGAGCAACAGGAATCACGTCGCCTACAAGAACAGGCCGCCGATCTGAATGAGAAAGTTGCCCGGTTTGTATTGTAACTAAATCAAGTGCGAGGCTCGTGACGCCATCATGGTTCGCGGGCCCCCAGTTTCTGCTCGTTCCCTCGCCCCCACACGCCAGTCACTTCTATCGAACCGTTAAAATGTTGCCGGATAAGATCCGCGTTCTGGTAGGCCACAGACGACTGGACTATACCTAGTTTAGTTCCCACCCCGTGACGAGAAGCCCATGAAAATCAAATCACTGAAACATAAAATTCTGTTACCCGTCATAGGTACCGTGATTCTTATCGTACTACTGCTCAGCGGCCAGAGTTTCATCAGCCTGCGAGATACCGCTTTTGCCGATAGTTATGCCCAAGTACAAGGGATTGGCCTCAAGAGTGCCGAAAACATCCAGATCCAGCTGGCATCACGTCAAGCGGCCATCAAAGGCATGGCCAACCAGATCACCGGCGATATAACCCAGGCATTACGCCAGGGCAAAATATCCGGTCAGTTCGATATGGTCTATTACGGTGAAAGCAACGGCACCATGCATGATTCCGAACCTGGCATCGACCGTAGCCAGTATGATCCCAGAGTTCGCCCCTGGTACATAGAAGCCAGCAAGGCCAACACCTTGATCGTCACCAAGCCCTTTATCGGCGCCAGTGGTAAACAGATGCAGGTGACGGTTGCCATCCCGGCGGCCAATGGGGTGATCGGCGGCAACATGTTGACCAAAGACATCCTGGCCGACATCAACCGCATCAAACTGCCGGCCGAAGGGTATGCCCTGTTGTTGCATCGCGACGGTTCTGTGATTGCGTATTCGGATGCCGACAAGATCCTCAAACCGGCCACCGAGATCGATCCACAGCTAACGCCGACCCTGATTAGCCAAATCAAACAAGCGGGTACCTTGCTGCCCCTGATGCTCAATCAACAAGACAAACTGCTCTGGGCCACCGAAATCCCGGATACCGATTGGGATTTACTCTTTGTCCTGGATCAGGCAGCACTGAATGCACCGTTATGGCAGCAACTCTGGTAACAGCTCGGCATTGCGCTACTGGCATTGGTCATCGGAGTCATTGCCATCAGTAGTCTGGTGACTTACCTGTTCCGCCCCTTGGCCGTAGTTTCCCGCGCCCTGGAGCGGATCGCGGATGGCAATGGGGATTTAACCCAACGTATCGATATCAGGACCGAAGATGAAGTGGGTCATCTGGCAAACAATTTCAATAAATTCGTCGGCAGCCTGCATACCCTGATCGGCCATATCCGCCGCGAATCTGACGAGCTGGGCGAGACGGCGCAACGGGCCCTGAATGGCAGCGTTGCAACCGTGCAAGAGCTGGGGCGCCAGCAGCAAGAAATTGCCATGGTGGCCACGGCCGTCACCGAAATGGCCTCCGCGACCCAGGAAATTGCCGGTAATGCGGAAAATACTGCGGCTGCGGCTCAAGAGTCCAGCCATAGCAGTGTGGAGGGCCGCAATCTGGTGAACAAGACCCAGGGATCGATCACCAGCCTGGCCAACGAAGTCGGTGAGGCCACCGCCGTCATCGCCGAACTGAGTCGCCATGCCAACGAGATATCTGGTGTCCTGACGACCATTCAGGGGATTGCCGAACAGACCAACCTGCTGGCACTCAATGCCGCCATCGAGGCTGCACGAGCCGGGGAACAGGGACGCGGTTTTGCCGTGGTAGCCGATGAGGTACGGGTATTGTCTCGTCGCACGCAAGCCTCGACCACCGAGATCCAGAGCACCATCGACACCTTGCAGCGGACCACCCAGCAGGCCGTGGCACTGATGAAGAAGAGTCAGGATCTGGCCAAGCTCAGTGTGCAAGATGCAGAGGCGGCCTCCCATGCCCTCAATGAGATCACCCGAGCCGTCAGCCTCATCTCCG
Source organism: Pseudaeromonas pectinilytica (assembly GCF_054780855.1). Lineage (NCBI taxonomy): Bacteria > Pseudomonadati > Pseudomonadota > Gammaproteobacteria > Aeromonadales > Aeromonadaceae > Pseudaeromonas > Pseudaeromonas pectinilytica. The sequence goes on along the minus strand of NZ_BAAGVN010000340.1, from coordinate 22,318 downwards.
ATATGTCCATTCAGATTGCCACCGCAGCCGAGGAGCAAACCAAAGTCACCGAAGAAATCACCAGCAATGTCACGGCGATCAAGGAGGTCGGAGACGAATTGGCCAAGGGGGCTGATGGACGCAAGCAATCTGCACAGAACTTGCAGACCCAGGCCAGTAGTTTAAATGAGAAAGTGGCGCGCTTCATTCTCTGAGCCGAGGATAACATCCTACCCGAGCAGGGCTCCTTGTGAGCCCTTTTTCGTGCTGACTCACAAATTCAAGCTTCCTGTAACAAACTCCCAGTCACTCTTTCGTATACTGAAACCACTTTCAGATTAACAGTGCCGCATCATGTCTTTGTCATCGCGTGACATGTCTTACCTGCCCCATGTATTGCATCGGCAATGGCGCCGCTATGGTTTTGTTCTGCCGGGCGGCTACCTGTTACGACTACTGCACACTGTGCTGTCCAGCCTGTTGCTCCTATCCGGGACTGTATTCGCTCAGGAGCTCCCTCCCGAGCCCCCCATGACATCGCCGTTACGAGTGGGCGTGCTGCATATTCCACCGCTGGCGGAGGTGCGCTCCCCCACTAATACCTCAGGTCCCTTGATCCACTATATGCACCGCCTACTGCAGTCAGCCGGACTGGCCTACCGCATGGAGGGATTTCCAGCGCGCCGCCTGTACCGCAACTTGGCGGCGGGAGAGAGTCAGTTCTGGGTCGGAGTCAAGAATGTACCGGAATATGAGGGGAAGGTGCTGTATAGCGAACAGCCCGTCTATAGCCTGCATTTGCGGCTCTATCGTTTGCCTGGCACTCCAGAAATACGTCAACTGTCCGCTCTGCAAACCCAGCGATTGATTGTGATCCGTGGCTACAGTTATGGCGGCTTGCTCGAACCGCTCAAGCAACGCCCGATGGGATTGCAGTGGAAAGATGCCAATACCAATTACAAAGCACTGGAGATGTTGCAGTTGCGGCGCGGCGACTACCTGCTCAGTTATGCCGAACCGATCGAGCAATTGCTACAGCAGCGTCCGCAGAAACTCGAACATGAGGTACTTCAGGAACTCCCCATGTATCTGGTTCTCAGCCGCGCGACCCCCCATGCGGAAAGCCTGATGGCCCGCCTCAATCAGGTTGCGTCGGACATGCGGCTCAGTGGCGAAACCCGAAAAATATTCGCCCCGCTGGCGAACTGATCACAGGGGATGCAACAGGCTGACCAGTAACTGCACACTACGGTTACCACGCCATTCATTGATATCCAGGCGATAGCCCAATTCGACCCATTGCACCGAGCCATCGGGCCAGGTCGCCAGATCGACGTTAAAGGCAATAGCATCCAGCTCAGGGCCCCCTACTTCTGGCTGAACCTGCATCTTCAGATGCTTTCCGGCCAGCAAACGCTGGGAGATCAGCCGGAAACGGCCATCAAAACCAGGCTCGGGGAATGCTTGCCCCCAAGGACCGGCTTGCCGCAACTGCTCGGCCAGCACCAACGAAAACTCGTCCGCCGCCAATTCACCATCCGAAAGCCAGGTCCCGGTCAGCTGTTCGGGAGTCAGCCACTCCGCGACCAGAGCCGAAAAATGGGTTTCGAACGCCTCAAGCTTGCTCTTGGGCAGAGTCAAACCCGCCGCCATGGCATGCCCACCAAACTTGCTGATCAGACCCGGATGCTGGCTATCCAGCCGCTCCAGCGCATCGCGCAGATGCAATCCGGGGATTGAACGTCCCGAGCCCTTGAGCTCCTGTTCACTGGATTCGGCAAAGGCGATCACCGGGCGGTAAAACTTCTCCTTGATGCGGGAAGCCACTAAGCCCACCACTCCCTGATGCCAATCCTGCCGGTACAGCACCAGCCCGGCCGGTAACTCGCCCTTGGCCGCCAAGAGTGACTCCAGCCCTGCCAGTGCCTCACTTTGCATGCCTTGCTCGATCTCTTTGCGCTCCTGATTCAAGCCGTCCATCTGGCTGGCAATCTGTCGTGCCAACGTCAGGTCATTGCACAGCAGACAGGCGATGCCGAGGGACATATCGTCCAGTCGCCCCACGGCATTCAGGCGCGGACCGAGGAAAAACCCCAGATCGCTGGCCGTCAGCTGATGCAGCTCCCGCTTGGCCACTTCGCACAAGGCCCGGATCCCCGGACGACACTTGCCAGCCCGGATCCGCTGTAGCCCCTGATGCACCAGCGCCCGGTTATTGGCATCCAGCGCGACCACATCCGCCACAGTCCCCAGCGCCACTAAATCGAGAAAATCGGCAATATTGGGCGCAGTGATCCCGGTCTGTTCGAACCAGCCCCGTTGCAGCAGATGGGTGCGCAAGGCCGCCATCAGATAAAAGGCGACCCCGACACCGGCCAGATTTCCAGAGCCAAATCCGCAGTCCACCTGATTAGGATTGATGATGGCATCAGCCGCTGGCAATTCGGGGCCGGGTAAATGGTGGTCGGTGACCAGCACCGCCATCCCAGCGGCTTTGGCCGCGGCAACGCCACTCAGACTGGAAATACCGTTATCCACCGTGATCAGCAGATCGGTGCCCCGAGCGGCCGCCAGGGTCACGATTTCCGGCGATAAACCATAGCCATAGTCGAAGCGATTGGGCACCAGAAAATCCACCTGCCGACAACCCATGGCACGAAGCGCCAATACCGACAGTGCCGAGCTGGTGGCACCATCGGCGTCAAAATCGCCGACGATCAGCACCCGCTGCTGCTGACGCAGCGCGGTTTCCAGCAACGCCAGAGCCTCCTCCATTCCTTTGAGCCCCATGGGGGGTAACAAGGCCTGGGTACTCTTATCCAGCTCGGCGGGAGAACGCACTCCCCGGCTGGCATAGATCTGCCGTAGCCGTGGGGAGAGTTCGGCTGGCAGATGGGAATCATCCATGAGAGGGCGGCGCTGGATCGTGATATTCATCGGCATTGGCTCATCTGGCTGGGGCGGGCAGACCTTAGCCCGAAGTGGACGAGATGGCAACCGGCGGCCATCGACTACAGATGAAGCATGGCTAATGGCCGCAGTTCAGCCCCTAGGGAATGGGCCGGGTCAAGACAGTCGGGGATGCGCTGCCCAACTGCTCGGCCAGGTAATCCACCAACAGACGCACCTTGGGCGAGAGATGGCGATTCTGGGGATACAGAGCCCAGATGCCCTCCGCCGGAGCCCGACATTCCGGGAAGAACTCCAGCAGATCACCGTTGGCCAGATGCGGATATACGTAGTAATCCGGGAGCTGAATAATGCCGATCCCCTTGAGAGCCGCATCCAGCAGGGCATGCCCGCTATTGCAGTGCAACTGCCCCTGAACCCGCAGGGTATGGGGCTGCCCCTGAAGAGTGAAGTGCCATTCATCACTGTTGCCGACCAGACAGCAGTGCTGAGCCAACTCCGGCAAACTCAGCGGAATCCCATGCCGGGCAGCATAGGCGGGAGACGCACAGACGTAAGGCATGCGCTCGGCCAGTTTGCGGGCAATCAGGGTCGAATCCTTGAGATGCCCCAGGCGGATCGCCAGATCAAAGCCGTCATGGACCAGATCCAGCAGTTGATTGGTGAGCGTCAGAGTGACCTCCAGCTGGGGATACCGCAGCATAAAATCATTCACCAATGGCGCGATCCGGCTTTCGCCATAGGAGACGGGAGCCGTGATCCGCAATGTACCCTGAGGTTCGGCCTGATGCCGCCCCACCGCCAGCTCGGCCTCATACAGGTTATCCAGCAACTGGCGGCAATGGCGATAATAGATATCCCCCAGTTCGGTCAGTCGCACCTGACGGGTGGTGCGCAGTAGCAGCTTGGCCTGCAGGCGATCCTCCAGCTGCGCCACCTGACGGCTCACTTGAGCCACGGAAACCCCCAGCTTGCGTGCCGCCGCCGTAAAGCCGCCTTGCTCGGCGACGCTGACAAATTCACAGACCCCTTCCCAGCCGAACATTATTACCTATGTGTAAAAGTGATTTGATATATCCCCTTATTATCACAATAACGAGGGGAAACTACACTCAAGCTCTGCCGTCATTGCGCACATCACGAGGAGAGTTCTCATGGCAACAATTCAGAGCATCACCTGTAAAGCCGCCATCGCCTGGGGCCCGGGTCAACCGTTGACAATTGAAGAGGTGCAGGTGATGCCTCCCCAGGTCGGTGAGGTGCGGGTGCGCCTAGTCGCTACGGGCGTCTGCCATACCGATGCCTTCACCCTCTCCGGTGAGGATCCGGAAGGGGTTTTCCCCTGCATCCTCGGCCATGAAGGCGGTGGTATCGTCGAGTCGGTGGGCGCCGGTGTCACCAGCGTCAAGGTCGGCGATCATGTGATCCCCCTTTACACACCGGAGTGTGGCGAGTGCAAATTCTGCAAGTCTGGCAAGACCAATCTGTGTCAGAAGATCCGGGCCACCCAAGGCAAGGGATTGATGCCAGACGGCACCACCCGCTTCTCCAAAGATGGTCAGCCCATCTATCACTACATGGGCACATCGACGTTCAGCGAATACACGGTACTGCCCGAAATTTCAGTCGCCAAGGTAGACCCGACCGCCCCGCTGGAAGAGGTCTGTCTGCTCGGGTGCGGCGTCACCACCGGCATTGGTGCGGTCATGAATACTGCCAAGGTCAAAGCCGGTGAGAGCGTGGCCATCTTCGGCCTCGGCGGCATAGGTTTGTCGGCCATCATAGGTGCCCGCCTGGCAAAGGCCGGACGCATCATTGCCATCGATATCAACGAGAGCAAGTTCGAGTTGGCCAGAAAACTGGGCGCTACCGATTGCATCAACCCCAATGATTATGACAAACCCATCCAGGAGGTCATCGTCGAGCTGACCGATGGCGGTGTGGATTTCTCGTTCGAGTGCATCGGCAACGTCAAGGTGATGCGCGCCGCCCTCGAGTGCTGCCACAAGGGTTGGGGGGAATCGGTGATCATCGGTGTCGCCGGTGCCGGACAAGAGATCAGCACCCGCCCCTTCCAGTTAGTCACTGGGCGAGTCTGGCGCGGCAGCGCCTTCGGCGGGGTTCGGGGGCGTAGCGAATTGCCCAGCTATGTGCAGCGCTACCTGAAGGGGGAATTCCGGCTCGATGACTTCATCACCCACACCCTGCCCCTGGAGCAGATCAACGAGGCGTTCGAGCTGATGCATGCGGGCAAGAGCATCCGCACCGTCATTCATTATTGAACATATCGAGGCCCCAACCGGGGCCTCTGCCCGAACAGGAGCCGTTTATGATGCTGGAAATCGTGAGCCGCAACAAAAGCTTCGGCGGCTGGCACACCCAATATAGCCATCACTCCCAGGTGCTGGCATGTCCGATGCGCTTTGCCATTTATCTACCGCCTCAGGCTGTGGAGGGTAACCCGGTACCCGTGCTCTACTGGCTCTCGGGCCTGACCTGCAGCGACGAGAACTTCATGCAAAAAGCCGGAGCCCAGCGCATAGCCGCCGAACTTGGCATTGCTATCGTCGCGCCGGATACCAGCCCGCGCGGCGAAGGCGTGGCGGATGATCCGGCCTACGATCTGGGCATGGGAGCTGGTTTCTATCTCAATGCCACCCAGAGCCCGTGGCACGCACATTACCAGATGCACGATTATGTCACCGACGAGTTACCTGCGCTGATCGAAGCCCATTTCCCGGTCTCGACGCGCCGAGCCATCAGCGGACATTCCATGGGCGGACACGGTGCTCTCGTCGCCGCACTGCGCCAGCCGGAGCGCTACTTGTCGGTGTCAGCCTTCAGCCCGATCAGCCATCCCAGCCTCTGCCCGTGGGGGCAAAAGGCCTTTACCGCCTATCTGGGGGATGACACCAAAGCCTGGCAGGCCTGGGATAGCTGTGAGCTTCTCAGCCGCTACGAAGGGCAACCGCTGCCGACCCGGGTGGATGTCGGGCTGGACGACTCCTTCCTGACCACCCAGTTGGGGATCGAGGATCTGGTCGCAGCAGCCCAGGCCCGAAGCTGGCCACTGGAGCTACATCAGCATCCCGGGTATGACCACAGCTACTATTTCGTCGCCAGCTTTATCGAGGATCATCTGCGCTTTCATGCCCGCTATCTGCTGGCCTGATGCTCATATATTAAGGGGTTAAAGAGGATCCCGTCGTACCGCAACGAAATAGGGCTGACCGCAGAGGGTCAGCCCTGTTTCGTTTTCGGGATAAACCGTTGGTTATCTGGCTAAAGCCTCTGTTGGCTGAAGAAACCCGCTCGTCACAACGGCCGGAGAATCAGGACTGAACGCGGTAAGCCCGCAAAAACACCCGGATAGCGCGCTGCACCGTCGCCTGGATCTGCGCTGGTGTCACACTCGTCATTACCCCTAACAGCAGTTTTTCCATCACCTCGGCCTCCAGCAGCGCACGCAGGTGTTCGGCCATCACCCAGGGATCTTCAGGCTCCAACACCCCCAGCGTGATTTGTCGCGCCATATAGTCACTCATTTGCGCCGTGCCGCGCTGGGGACCCCGGGTATAGAAGTTGCGGCCGGTATCGGTGCGATCAGAGGCCGCTTGGGCCAGACGCCGGGTAGCTAGGAGCTCGGGACGGGAGATCGCGGCCAGATAGGCCTCACCAAAACTCAGCAACTGGGTTTCGATATCGCACTCTTGTGCCAACTGATCGAAGATCTGCTTGATCTGGACTTCGGCCAGACAGTGCAGATGTTCGGCCGAGGAGTGCATCACCGCCGCAAAGAGTTCTTCCTTGGAGGGGAAATAGTTATACAGGGTGGCCTTTGAGCCCCCCACACGCGCCGCAATCATCGACATGGAGGCATGGTCATAACCCACTTCCTGAAACACCTCGCGGGCAATATCGACGATCGCCTGACGCCGGGTTTCGGTTTTGATACGCATGCTCCACTCCTTTTTTAAACTGGTGCGTACAGTTTTGATTGACGCGGTTCTGGTGTCAAGGATATAACTGTACCGTACAGTTCAGTTATAAGATGGTAAGCCGGTGAAAACACCCCAACACCCCCCACTTTCAGGTCTCGCATGCGCAGACCCAGTACAGGCGTATCCCTTACGGAAAACCGCCTCCCGCTACGTTCTACTGCTCGGTTGCGCGCTGTTAAGTGCCTGCGCGCCCCTGCCCGATTCGGCAGAAAAGCCCGAGCTGAAAACCGCCGCACATTATGCCAGCCCGCAGCGGTTGCAGGAGGCGGCGGCCCACGCCGGAACCTGGCCTGCCGATCCCTGGTGGCTAGATTATGCCGATCCCCAGCTCAGCCAGTTGATCAAGGAAGCCCTGCAGGATGCGCCGGATCTGGCAGCGGCCCAGGCGCGCTTGCAACTTGCTCGCGCCACGGCCCGGCAAGCCGGCGCCCCCCTGCTGCCGGAACTCAGCGCGCAAGGGTCAGTCGGGTGGCAGAAAGTCAGTTACAACAATGGCACCCCTGCCGAATTCACGCCCAAAAACTGGAATGATGTCGGCCGTGTCGGCCTCGATTTCAGTTACGAGCTGGATTTTTGGGGCAAGAACCGCGCGCAACTGGAAGCCGCGCTCTCCGAACAGCGCGCTGCCAGTGCCGACGCCGCCCAGGCCCGCCTGTTGCTGACCACCAATCTGGCGGCCAGTTATGCCGAACTGGCCAGACTGCACGCCAATCTCGACAGCGCCAAGTCCGCCGTCGAGATCCGGCGCCAAACCGCTGACCTGTTTGCCAAGCGGCAGGCCAATGGACTGGAAACACGGGGCAGTCTGCGTCAGGTCGAAGCCCGCTTGGCCAGTGCTCAAGCCGAGCAGATCGCCATCGAAGAGTCGATTGCCTTGCAGCAAAACCAGCTGGCAGCCCTGATGGGTGCTGGTCCGGATCGCGGACTGCGCATCCAGCGACCCGGTATCCAGCTCACCGCTCAACCGGCCATCCCGCAACACCTGGCCTTTGATCTGCTGGGACGACGCCCCGATGTGGTCGCCGCACGCTGGCGCGTCGAAGCCGCCAGCGGCCGGATCCAGGTGGCCAAGGCGCAGTTCTATCCGAACGTCAATCTGAGTGCTTTTGTCGGCTATCAGTCCCTGGGGTTGGACAACCTGACCCGCTCCGGTTCGGATATCGGCAATGTCGGCCCGGCCATTTCACTGCCGCTGTTTAATGGTGGCCGGCTAGCAGGCCAGTATCAGGGAGCCGAGGCGGCATATGCCCAGGCCGTCGCCAGCTACAACGCCACTGTGACGGAGGCCTTCCACCAGACCGCCGACACACTCGTCAGCCTGGGTGCCCTGCAGCAGCGTCTGCAACGATCCCAGGAGGCGGTACAAGCCGCCAGTGATGCCCACCAGATCGCCCGCAATCGCTATCAGGGTGGCCTGGCTACCTATCTGGACGTACTCAGTGCGGAGGATGGGCTGCTCAGCAGCCAACGCGAACTGGCCAATCTGCAAACCCGTCTCTTCTCGTTACATGTTGCCCTGGTTCGCGCCCTGGGCGGCGGTTATCAGACTCAGGCCTGATGGCCAAGGAATTCCCCATGACTCAACATACTCACGCTACCGACTCTCTGGCTCTGGTCGACAACCCCATCGACAATGTCGTCCAGCCCGACTTCAAGCCACAGCGCACCCGCAAGCTGGCATTCAGCATCTTTGCCGTGGTCTTGCTGCTCGCCGCATTGGGTGCGACCGCGTACTGGTTCCTGATTGCCAGCCGCTACGTCAGCACCGATAACGCCTACAGTGCGGTCGAGCTGGCCGCCGTCAGCCCGGCCGTAGACGGCATAGTCCAGACCATCACGGTCGTGGATACCCAGTCCGCCAAGGCCGGTGACATCCTGGTGATCCTGGATGATACCGATGCCCGTCTGGCGCTGGCACAGGCCGAAGCCGAGCTGGGACAGGCCGAGCGCCGGGTCCGCAGTTATTATGCCAATGGCGAAGGATTGGCCGCTCAGGTCTCATCCCGGGAAGCGGTCCAGCGCCAGGTGGCAGCCCAACTGACGGTCGCCCGGGCCGATCTGGAGCGCGCCACGCTGGATTACCAACGTCGGCAAGCACTGGCAAACTCCGGCTCTGTCTCTGGCGAGGAGTTGAGTAATGCCCGTACCCTGCTGGCCACCGCCCAAGCTAATCTGGCGGCGGCAGAAGCCGCCCAAGCCCAGAGCAAGGCCGATCGCCTCTCTGTGGTTGGCAGCAAGAAAGCCAATGCCGCCCAAACCGAACACACCACGGTCGACAACCATCCGGAAGTGGCGCTTGCTCGCGCCAAACGCGACCGGGCGCGCATCGATCTGCAGCGCACCATCATTCGCGCCCCCAGCGATGGGGTGATTGCTCGCCGTCAGGTACAGCTGGGCCAGCGAGTCCAGATTGGCGCCACCCTGATGTCCATTGTGCCGCAACACGAGATGCATGTGGATGCCAACTTCAAAGAGGGTGAGCTGCAACAGGTACAACTGGGACAAGCCGTCGAAGTCATCGCCGATCGCTACGGGCGAGACGTGATCTACCACGGCGTAGTGAGCGGTCTGTCCGGCGGCACGGGTTCAGCCTTTGCCATGATCCCGGCGCAGAACGCCACCGGTAACTGGATCAAGGTGGTTCAGCGCCTGCCGGTACGGATCGCGCTCAATCCCGATGAACTGGCCGAACAACCGTTGCAGGTCGGACTATCGATGCAAGTGACGATCGATACCGCATCCAAGTCCGGTCGTGACCCTGTCACCGCCATGAACCCGACACGCTAAGGCCTGCCACCATGGAACAGACCTCTCGCCCTCATGCCCCGACGGCGCCTGGTGGAGAAAATGCCCCCCTGACCGGGGGCATGCTGGTTGCCGCCGCCCTGGTGCTGGCCTCGGCCAACTTTATTGCGGTGCTGGATACCACCATAGCCAACGTCTCGGTGCCAAATATTGCCGGCGGGCTGGGGGCCACCTCCAGCCAGGGCACCTATGTCATCACCTCCTACGCGGTGGCGGAAGCCATCACGGTGCCACTCACCGGTTGGCTGGCCGGTCGCTTCGGTGCGGTCCGGGTGTTTGTGTCGGCGATGATACTGTTCGGCCTGTTCTCGGCGCTGTGCGGGCTTGCCAGTTCGTTAAATATGCTGGTGTTATTCCGTATTTTCCAAGGCTTGGCCGGTGGGCCCTTGATGCCGCTCTCCCAAACCCTGTTGCTGCGGATCTTCCCCAAAGAGAAGGCCGGAGCCGCCATCGGGCTATGGAGTATGACCACGCTGATCGCCCCGATCCTCGGCCCGATCCTGGGTGGCGTGCTCTGTGACAACTGGAGCTGGCCGCTGATTTTCTACATCAATGTGCCGGTTGCCTTGATCTGCGGTTATCTGGGCTGGCAGTTGCTACGACGCTATGAATCCAGCCTGCGGCGGGTGCGTATCGATGTGGTGGGCCTGTTGCTACTCATCACCTGGGTTGGCGCCTTGCAGCTGATGCTGGATGAAGGCAAGGATTATGACTGGTTCGCGTCGACCCATATCCAGGTGCTGGCGGCCATCGCCGCCATCGGCTTTGTCGCCTTCCTGATCTGGGAGTTGACCGAGGCGCACCCCATCGTCGCCTTGCGGGTGTTCCGCCACCGCGGCTATGCCGCCAGTGTACTGACCATCTCGCTAGCCTTCGGCGCCTTTTTCGGTGCCACAGTCCTGACCCCGTTGTGGCTGCAAAACTATATGGGCTATACCGCCACCTCCGCCGGTTATGTCTCGGCCATGATGGGCATACTGGCAGTACTGGTCGCCCCACTAGCCGCCGGGCTTTCGACCCGGGTCGACCCCAGACCGTTAGTCTTTTTCGGCGTCATCTGGCTGGGCACCATCACGCTGATCCGGACCTATGCCAATGTGGAGATGACCTTCTGGGATATTGCCTGGCCCCTGCTGCTGCAAGGGATTGGCATGCCGTTCTTCTTCGTGCCGCTGACCGGGCTAGCGCTTTCCAGTGTCAACCCCGAGGAGATGGAGTCGGCGGCGGGTGTGATGAACTTCATGCGCACCCTCTCCGGCGCCTTTGCCACTTCGGTGGTGACCACCAGTTGGGAAGAGCAAACCCGCTATATCCATGCCGAGCTCGCAGGGCTCACCGATCGACTCGGCGATAGTCTGGCGATCCTGCAACAGCAAGGCTTCTCCCTGGAGCAGGCCCGCAACCTGCTGGATCAGCAGTTACAAGGACAAAGCGTCATGCTGGCCACCAACCAGATCTTCCTGTTCACCGGGATCGCCTTCTTTATCGCAGCATTTGCCATCTGGCTGGCCCCCAAGCCAGCTCGCCTCGTCGATGCCGCAGGAGTCCATTGATCACCCTTCATGTGTTGTGCTCTCGTCTCGAGCGAGCCACACGGTTTACCGGCCTCTGGGCCGGTTTTTTTGTACCAAACGAAACCACATTGTTTTATTCCACTACCACTTTTGGGGAGATAGCGGGTAGAATGTGCGCCGCGTCACACTTATTTCGCCTTCAGATCCCCCAAGGAGAGCCCATTTGCACCGACATCATGGTCTGGCAGGATTCCTGCTCTTGCCTGTTGCCCTTATGCCATTGGCCTCCCTACTCTGCTATGCCGGTCAGAGCCAGACCCTGTTGGGTGCCCTGCTACTGACGGCGGGACAAACCCTGTTTTCCATTCTGCCGCTGATCATTGCCATGCAACTGGCCAATGCCTTGCAACGGGGAGAGAGCGGGCAACAGCCGCTCAACGCGGCGGTGGGATATCTCATCCTCTCGTCCACCCTGCAGACCCTGGCTCCGGAATTGCGACATGCCGAGATGGGGTGCGCCCTGGTCGCCGGTCTGAGTTCAGCCTTGTTGTATCCGCGACTCTCGCGCCTGCGCTTGCCGCCTTTGCTGCACTCCTTCAAGGGTGCGGCGATTGTGTTGATCCTCAACAGCCTGATCGCCCTGTTACTGGCGTTTCCGCTGGCCGGACTCTACGGCTGGCTGGAGCCGGAACTGTTGCGCCTGGGTGCCCGTTGGCTGGGCAATCCGGAACAGGGTTTCGCCCTGGGCTTTATCTATCAGTTGCTGACGCCGTTTAGTCTGAATGAAGTGTTTCACCCTCTGATGCAGGCCAATCACGGGGAAGCGCTCAGTCAACCCCAGCTCAGCTTTCTGTCGGCACACTATGCGGTGCAGATCTTCGGCTTGCCCGGTCTGGCGCTGGCTCTGCTGCGCTATGCGCCTCATGAGCAACGTCGCCCCTTTGTCGGCCTCTGTCTGCTGCTGACCCTGAGCGGCTGGCTCACTGGCTTCACCGCCCCCCTGGTATTGGCGCTGCTGTTTGTCTCGCCGCCACTGTTTTTGATCCACGCCCTGCTGGCGGGCCTGATTATGGCGTTTTGTCAGGTGATCGAGATCCGTTTTGCCATCCCGAAACTGAGCGGCGATCTGAGTGTGCTATGGAGCCCGGAATTACAACGGGATCCACTGCAGTTCTACACGCTGGGTGGCCTCACCCTGGCGTTATATGGCTTTGGCTCCCATCTGTGTCTCAAGCTGTTTCATATCAAACCTCTGCTCTGGATGGGCGCCAAAGCCCCCTGTGAAGAGCGAAATCACCACGCCAATTCGGATCTGAGCCTGCTGGCGGTCGGTTATCTCAAGGCCTTGGGCGGGATCGGCAACCTCATCAGCATGAGTTCAACCCTCACCTACCTGACCGTCGAGGTGGAAAGCCCGACGCTGGTCGATGATGCCGCCCTGCAAAAGCTCGGCGTCATCACCCGCTTCGAGCTCGACAGCCACAAACTGCAACTGCTGATCGGCCCGATTGCTGTGCAGTTAGATGAAAAAATCCAGCTGCTCGCCGCTCGCCAGTCCCTGGACTTGCAACCCCGCGAGCTGCAGATAGCCCCCTATATCGTGCGTTAGGCCCCGACTTTCGTGTGCTGAGCGCCAGCGACCGCGCTGTGCTACAATCCGCGCGTTTACCCTTATCGAGACAGTGATTCGCCATGCCGTGGATTCAGATCAGGCTCTACGCCACCGCTAAAAATGCCAACAAACTCAGCAATATGCTGATGGGACTGGGTGCCCAGGCCGTGACTTACATGGATGCTCAGGATAATCCGGTTTACGAACCGCTGCCCGGAGAAACCAAGCTGTGGGGTGAAACCCAGGTCACAGGGCTGTTTGATGCCGAAACCGATCCGGCCCCCATCCTGGCCTTCTTCCAGCGCCACTTCGGCAAGCAGATGCCCTACAAGGTGGAGCAACTGGAAGACAAGGACTGGGTCCGCGAATGGATGGATCACTTCCATCCGATGCAGTTTGGCGAGCGGTTGTGGATCTGCCCAAGCTGGCGCGATGTGCCGGATCCGGACGCCGTCAACGTCATGCTAGATCCGGGATTAGCCTTCGGCACCGGTACTCACCCCACCACGGCACTCTGTCTGCAATGGCTGGATGGCGTCGATCTGGCCGGCAAGACGGTGGTCGACTTCGGTTGCGGCTCCGGCATTCTGGCCATTGCCGCCCTGAAACTCGGTGCCGCCCGGGTCATAGGTATCGATATCGATCCCCAAGCGATCCAGGCCAGCCGTGATAACGCCGAGCGCAATGGTGTCGCCGACCAGCTGGAGCTCTTCCTGCCCGAGGATCAACCCAAGGGGCTGCAAGCCGATCTGCTGGTCGCCAACATTCTGGCCGGTCCGCTGCGCGAGCTGGCGCCGCTGATGAACGAGCTGGTGCGCCCCGGCGGTTTACTCGCCCTCTCCGGCGTGCTGGAAACCCAGGCGGTCGAGCTCGAGCAGATCTACGGTCAGTGGTTTGACATGGACCCGACCGCGGTACGCGAAGAGTGGTGCCGCCTGTCCGGCATCAAACGCTGATCCCGGACGCGACCAGCTACTCCATTCTATCAAGGCCAGTCACTGTGACTGGCCTTTGTTTTGCTGAATCACCCTATCATCTCGTGGTTCGAGGCGGCGGAGTCAAGACGAACAGCAGACCGTTGGCGGCAGGGATGCCGCCGTCGAGCCTACATGGATGTATTCACGGCGTGTCTGCGCTCGTCATGACTCCGAACGGATCACAAATCTTACCGCGCCATCATCAGGGTCTTTGCTCAGCAGCTTGTAGCGGCACAACGCAGCTGGCGACGCAAGCGCCACCACGCCAGCAGCCCGTACCCTAGAGCCTGCAGCCACATCTGCCCCCAGAGCCCAGACACCGCCGACCAGTCGCCCCCCATGCCATTCAGACGCAAGCTGCCGAGGATCCCCGGGGTAGCAGGGATCAGGCTCATGACCCCCTTGATGGGCCAGGGCAACATCTCCTGCGGCCAGATAAAACCGACGGCAAACAGCAATGGCAAGGAAGAGAGCACAATGATCGGCGTCGCCATCTCCCGCCGGGTCAGGTAACTACCAAAGAGGATACCCAGCTGGGTCAGCGCCAGGAAAAACGGCAACAGGAAACCGAGCAGCAGCAGTGGGTCTGCCAGCCGGTTGAGGCCATACCAGGCAAAGCAGGGGCCAAAATAGAACAGCGTGAAGCCCAGATAGAGCGCCATAAATAGCAGGGTTCGCGCCAGCAGACGCGGCCAAACCTTCCCGGAGCATCCGGGGCCGACTTGCCGCAGCTGATACTCCGATGCCCCACGCAGCCCCAGACCGATAAGCAGGGTCTGATGCAGGATAAACAGGAACACCGCCGGTACCACGTATTGCTGATAGCCCAAGGTGCGGTTAAACACCGGCTCGGCCTGAAGAGCGAACGGCCGCCAGTGCGCCTTGGCGGCGGGAGTGGCCTGGCCCTGAGCCAGCAGGCGCGAGATACGGATCTGCGCCCCCAGGGTTGCGGCAGCCGAACTCAACCCTTCCGCGATCGCCCCGTAGATCAGGTAATAGGCGCCATCTCCGGCAAAACCCAGGGTCACGGTGCGCCCCAGACGCACATCGCGGTAAAAATGCGGCGGGATGAGCAGCAGCCCCTTGGCCTCACCGTGACGAATGCGCGACTCGGCCTCGGCCAGTGTGGTGGCGCTCCCCACCAGTTGCAGCTGGGGAGTGGCATCAGCCATAAACGCCAGGCGTCGCGACAACAGGCTGCCATCCTCATCCACCAGCAGCACCGGCAACTGCCGAGCCACCTGATGGGCATAGGGCAACGGATAGAGAAAGGCATAGAACAGGATGCCACCAAACAGCGTCAGCAGCAGTGCCCGATCGGCCAGCAGCGCCCGCCACTCCTGGCCAAATACCCTCCAGAGCTCAGTCATGACCGGCTCTCCCCAGCAACCAGACCACCAGCGGCCACACCAGCATAAACATCAGCAGCGCGACCACTGGCATCCAAGCTGCACGCCCCAACAAACCGAGGCTGGCCTGGCCAATCTGCAACTCGGCATAGTGGGAGGCCGGCAGTAGCGCCCGCCAACATTGGGCCAGCCCATTCATATCCGCGGTCGGAAAGGTTACCCCTAAAAAGGCAAATGCCGGTGCCGAATAACCGGCCGCCAGACTCATGGCCCGGGCACCATCCCGGGTTAGCCCGTAGAGCAGAGCCCCCATCCCCAGACAGGCCAGCACCGTCAGCCCCTGAGCGAGGAATATCAGCGCCCAGCTTCCGACCATGGGCCAGCCGAACCAACCGAACAACAGCCACACCAACACCAGTCCCCAGCACCAATAGATCAGCAGCAGTGGCGACAACAGGCGCACCAACAGGCGTAGCGGGACTGTCTGCAGCGCCCTCTGCATGCGCCGCTGCCGCAGACGCCGGGTGAGATGGCTGATGGTCGCCATCAGGATCAGGATCTGCCACAGCGCAGGCACAATCCCGGCGAGCAGGAACTGGGCATAGTTGCCGCTGAGGTTATACAGCGACGTGAGCTGATAGAGGAGCGGCGCCGCCTCGCCGCGAGCGGCCAGCGGCACCGGATGGGAACTCAAACTCTGCAGCACGCCCAACTGGGCGGCCGATGTCCCCAGGGCCTGAGTGAAGCCACTACTGAGCAATCGTCCGACCAGCAACATCTGGCCACTATAAAACAGGTTCACCACCGGCTGGCGGCCCTGTCGCACCTGCTTTTCTAACTCGCGGGGCAGCAGCACCAGCCCGTAGATGGCGCCGTTGCGTAACGCCTGGGCCCCGTCCGCCAGCGAGGCATATTCCGCCGCCACCTGCATGCTGGCACTGCTATCCAGCGTCCGTGCCAAGCCGCGCGACAGGGGGGAGTGATCCAGATCGACCAGCCCCACCGGCAGATCACGCACCAGACCACCGTTAAACAGCGCCGCGACCCAGAGCAGCAGCAAGAGCGGGATCCAGCTGCTCAGCGCCCGCAACCAGGGATCGCACCAGAGCCGTCGCCATTCCAGACGCCAGCGCCGTCCCTCACGCATCGGGCAACTCCACCAGCACACTCATGCCGACCCGCAATTGCGGTATCGGCTCAACCGGGCGTGCCTCGACCTCGAAGCTGCGCATATCGAAGCCCTGCTGGCTGTCGGTGGCGCGCCAGGTGGCAAAATCCCCCAGCACGGCCACATGGCTGACCCGAAAGGAGAACGGCTTATCCCCCAGTGCGGGGATACGGGCCACAAACTCTTGTCCCGGCTGAAAGCGGTTGAGCTGATCTTCACGGACATGAAACAGCGCCCAGGCATCCTGCATATCGGTCAGGGTGACCACCGGAAAGCCCTGGGGCGCTAGCTCGCCCGGCTGCAGCAGCACTTGCGTCACCTCGCCCGAGGCCGGGCTCAAGACCTGCAGCTCCGCGGTGTAAGCCTGCACCTCGGCCACCGCCCCCGCCGCCATCTTGGCCTTCTCCCGTGCCGCCAGCTTCTGCTCGGCCCGCGCGCCCTCCAGTGCCAGCTGGTACTGCTGCCAGGCTGCATTCTGGGTTAACTGGGCGCTTTGCCAACGTGTCTGTGCCTCATCCCTCTTCTGCAGCGCCACCACCCCATCCCGATACAGGTTGTCGATACGCTGGAAGGTTTTCTGATACAGGAGCGCCGCGCTCTTGGCCTTCAGCCACTGATCCTTGGCGGCCGCTATCTGCTGCGCGCGCGCCCCCTTTTCAGCCTCCTGGGATAAAGCGCCGGCCGCCGCCTCACCCGCCTGGGCTTGTTGCAACTTGGCCTCCAGTTCGGGACTGACAATGGTGAACGCCAGAGCCCCCTTGTTCAGGGATTGCCCCTTTTTCACCGCCACCGTCTCGATACGCCCCGGCACCTTGGAGGCGACGCTGTAACTCTGCGCCTCGATCTGGCCTTGCAACCGCACCGGAGCCGGGCGATAGGCCCACCAAAATGCCAACGCCAGAGCCGCCACCAGGGCTCCCGGCACCACCCAGACCAGTCCTGCGCGCGTCCGGCTCATGCTGCCACCTCAATCTTGTTCTGTGGTTGATAATGGGAAAAGTCAACCTGGTGCCCGCTCAAGGCAAGCAACCGGGCCAGACAAATCACGTACTGATAGGCCGCCACCTGGCGCTGGGTCTGCACCCCGGCCAATTTGCTCTGGGCATCCTCTACATCCAGCGAAGTGCCCAGCCCCTGACGAAACGCCTGTTCGCGCAGCCGGACATTCTCCTGCGCCAATCGCTCGGTCACATCCAGCGCCTGATACTGCTCGCGGGCCAGATCCGCCTCGCGCCAGCTCTTCTCCACCAGCAAGGTCAGATCCTGACGCAACTGGGCCAGCAATTGCTTGACCTGAACCTGAGTGGTGGTTGCCGCCTGCACCGTATCCGAGAGTCCATCCCGCGAGACCAGCGGCACCTTGACCCCCACTCCCACCAACCAGTCCGGTGCCATCTTGGCGGCCAGGGTGCCCTGCTCATACAGGGAGTAGTTACCGAACAAAAACAGCTCCGGCAGCCGCTTGCCCTGCTCCAGGGTCAACAGACCATCCGCCTGCTGCTGCTTGGCCGCCAGCAAGGCCAAACCAGGATGATGAGCCAGCGTCTGCTGCACAAACTGCTCGGCGGGGGGTAACTGGCGATGGACAAACAACGGCTGCGCGGGATCCAGGGCGCCGGATTGCTGCAACAGACTCCCCAGTGCCAGCTCGGCAATTTCGGTCTGCCGCCTGGCCGCCATGGTTTCCACCCGGGCTTTGGCCAGCGCCGATTCTGCCGATAAGCGCTCCACCGCGGCAATTTGCCCCTGCTGCTCCAGCTTGCGGGCATGCTGAAGATGATTCTCCAGCGCCTGCTCCAGTTGCTGCCGGGTTTTGAGCACATGGCGCGCCAGCACCAGACCAAAATAGCGCTCGGTCAGCGTCTCGAACGCCGCCTGCTGTTTGAGGGCAAACTGCTGGTTGGCCTCCTCGATTTGCGCGCCGCGGATCGACTGGGCGGCATCGATGCGGCCACCGGCATAGAGCGGCCACAAGGCTTGAACCGAGCTGGTGACCAGATCCTGTTCGGTGAAGGGCGTGACAAACGCCGATGCGCCACCCAAGCCTTGGATCAGTTGCTGCACCACCGGGCTGCTCAATAAAGGATTCTGTTTATTGCTGGCGATGGGGTTGAGATCCATCAGATCGAGCTCGACCGGTTTTTCCAGTCGCGTATAGCTGCCTTTCAGATCGATTTGTGGCAGATAGAGCGCCTCGGCAGCCGCAGCCAAATGCTCGGCCCGGGAGATCCCCGTGCGCTCGGCAGCCAATCCTGCGTTGTTTGCCAACAACTGTTGCCAGGCCTGGTCAAATACCAGAGGGGCCGCTTGCACCCCACCGACACACAGCGCCAGCCACATCCATATCGTCTTGGTCATATCCATTTCAAGCCATCCGGCCGCTGAGTAGAGTCTTCGCTCGAGGCTGGTGGATCATAACCAAACGGCCGACGCGGCGACAGCCACAAGCCGGTAAGCTGATGCCTGCATCACAGGCTGTTTTTCAAAGAACAGCCCTTGATGGTTGCTCATGAGTCTCTTTCGGTGATTTGAACTGGCCATCAAAAGCGTGAGCTAGCTAACATTTGAATTTGCAAGTACCCAGGGCAAAACAAATGGAGAAAAAAAGCAACAACGCTCAATTTCTAACCTTTTCACTCCACCAAAAAATGCGTAATATACGCCGCCCTGAGCCGATGGTTGATAGTGTCGTTTCATGCAAATTGGTCCCTACAAACTGGATACTCCACTGATCCTCGCGCCGATGGCCGGCGTGACCGATCGTCCGTTTCGGCAGCTTTGTCTGCGAATGGGCGCCGGCATGGCCGTCTCCGAGATGATGCTGGCGAATCCGGAAACCTGGGATACGGAAAAGTCAAAGAAACGGAGATACCACGCCGATGAGGCGGGATTTCGTTCGGTACAGATACTCGGTTGTGATCCCGAATTGATGGCGCAAGCGGCCCGACTGAATGTCGCCGCCGATGCGCAGATCATTGACATCAATATGGGATGCCCGGCCAAGAAGGTGAACAAGAAGCTGGCTGGCTCCGCCCTGCTGCAAGATCCCGCCCTGGTGCGCGATATCCTGCAAGCTGTGGTGGCAGCGGTCGAGGTTCCGGTCACCCTCAAGATCCGTACCGGTTGGGATCCCGAGCATAGAAACGGTGTGGAGATCGCGCAGCTGGCCGAACAGGCTGGCATACAGGCGCTGACAGTGCATGGACGGACCCGCGCCTGTTTATTCAGGGGCGAAGCCGAGTACGACACTATCAAGGCAATCAAGCAGGCGGTTTCAATCCCGGTCATCGCCAATGGCGATATCGACAGCGTGCACAAGGCCCGTCAGGTTCTGGCCTACACGGGTGCCGATGCCATCATGATCGGACGCGCCGCTCAGGGACAGCCGTGGATTTTTAGACAAATCCGCCAATATCTGGAACAGAACCAGGCTCCCACCGCCCCCTCACTCGAGGAGGTGAGCGCCTTGGTGCTTGAGCATATCAGCGCCCTGCATCACTTCTATGGTGAATATCAGGGCGTGCGTTATGCCCGCAAGCATGTGGCCTGGTATCTGGAAAAGTTATTGGAAAGCCAGGATTTTCGCAGAGGTTTCAATGCGTTAGTAACTGCATCCGCACAACTTGACGCATTGAAGTATTTTTTTGACACGCAACAGCATAACGAAGAGCAGACAGCATATGTTTGAACAAAACCTGACTTCTGACGCACTGGTTACTACCACAACCCATGCACACACCCATGAGCCAACTCAGCGCCCGCTGCGCGAGTCTGTGCAGCAAGCCCTGCGCAACTATCTGGCCCAGCTCAATGGTCAAGAAGTCACCGAACTCTATGAGATGGTGCTGAGCGAAGTAGAAGCGCCCATGCTGGACATCATCATGCAATACACTCGCGGCAACCAGACCCGCGCTTCCATCATGATGGGTATCAACCGCGGTACCCTGCGCAAGAAACTGAAAAAATACGGCATGAACTAAAGAAATTTAGTTAACGCATTGAAAATAAAGGCGCTTATCCGCAAGGAAAGCGCCTTTTTTATTGAAGCTAACAGTTAGGCAACAATATGAGTCATCAGACCATCAACTATTATTCGCGTTATATGGCATTGTGGTATCACGCACCACAATACTCAATTCAGGCAATTCGACCGGAGGAATTTCGGTATTTTCAATC
Source organism: Pseudaeromonas pectinilytica (assembly GCF_054780855.1). Classification (NCBI taxonomy): domain Bacteria; kingdom Pseudomonadati; phylum Pseudomonadota; class Gammaproteobacteria; order Aeromonadales; family Aeromonadaceae; genus Pseudaeromonas; species Pseudaeromonas pectinilytica. The sequence continues at coordinate 1,827 of NZ_BAAGVN010000340.1, read as the reverse complement.
AAACCGAGCAGAGTATTCACCAAAGTAATTCCGGTTTCATAGATGGGTTGCCGTACCGTGGTCAGCGGTGGATTGGAATAGATGGAAAAAGGCAGATCATCGAAACCGATCAGCGAGACATCTTCCGGCACCCGGAACCCACATTGTTTGAGGCCTAAAATAGCACCATAACAGGTTTGATCATTGGCACAGAATATTGCTGAAAAATTCTTGCCACTGGCCACTAATTGTTTCACCGCATTCAAACCACCGGCTTCGGCAAAATCACCCTGCACCACTAATTCCGGATCGTATTCAATACCGGAACTCACCAACGCCTGACGATAACCATGATGACGTTCAATGGCATCGCTCTGATCCGGCAGACCGATAATATGCGCAATCTGGCGATGGCCTAAATCTAATAAATAGCGCGTGGCCATATAACCACCCAGTCGATTATTAATACTGAATGAGCGCACACGCTCGGTATTAATATTATGGCCGGTGGCTACCATAGGAACCTGCTGCGAGAATTCGAGCAAAGTTTGCTGATTCACATGCCCGGTCAGAATAATAATCCCGTCCACGCGACGGGCGATCAGCAGTCGCAGCCGTTCGACTTCCTCTTCGGCATTCCAATGGCCGCTGGCAATCAGCGGAGCATATTCCAGGCCTTGCAGGGCGTTTTCGACACCGCGCAACATCTCGTTGGAAAAGGGGCTATCCACATACTGGGTCAAGACCCCCAGGGTCATCGACTGGCCCGTTTTCAGGTACTGTGCCATCAGATTGGGGCGGAAATTCAATTCCCGGATCGCCTCTTCCACCGCCAGACGCTTATCTTCTGCCACCTTGGCCGAACCGTTCAGGATCCGGGACACGGTACTGGCAGAGACACCGGCTATGCGGGCAATATCATAGACAGTGGCTTTTTTTTCCTGAGCTGGCTTGGACATATCCCCCCCGTATGGACCATCAATATGACTAGCCGTAGCCAGCCACTTCATCGAAATCTTCTTCATAAATCAGTCCGTTAAAATACACGGATCCCTTGATGGCAACAAGCAAGGATACCGGGTCCATGCCAGGGGTGTGACTAGGGTTGCGCCGCAAAAAACACTCCTCGCGCCTGGGTGAAACCGGCTTTTTCGGCGGCATTCATCCAGCCGATGGCCTGTTCATAATCTTTATTGGCGACGGCGGTGCGGATCCGTTGGTAGTACTCCAGTTCGCTCAACGGTTTGGCCTGGGCGGCGGCAATAGCCGGTTCGAAATTCGATTCGGCAGGGGCTGCAAGCACGGAGGCTTGTGTCTCGAGCGCGAGATACAGACGTCCGGTTGCGGCATGAGGGACTTCCATATTCCGCAGGCGAGCCACATCGCTGGCGCGATCGTACTCCATGGCCCGTTGCAATGCCTCGGCACTCAGCTTGGTGGTGCCTTGCATATCTTCGGTGGTGGTAAACAGCAGCATATAGGCCGCCCGCGAGCTTCCCGTAGATGCCGGAATGATGAATTCCCCTGCCAGATTTTGCCCCGCCAGCAAGGCGTCGCCCCCATAAGTAAAGTTGGAACCGGGGATCAGCTGAAGCTGGGTATAGTTTTCATCCAGGATCATGACGCTGGGCAGAAAGATGGTGAAATCGATCGGCACCGTTAGTTTGACCCGGGTCGCCTGCGCCGTGGCGGGTAACGAATAGGCAGTGACATAACTTTTGCCGCTGGCAAATGAAAACACCTGGTTGCTGGAGCCAATCTGTACCCCAGGGCGGGAGCACACTTTGTTGATCTTTTAACCAAAGAATAACTGAGCCCGATAGTCGTCATTCCAGCCGGCTCTTTTTA
>NZ_BAAGVN010000339.1:0-31956 GCF_054780855.1 Pseudaeromonas pectinilytica | reverse complement strand
GAGTAGGCAGAGAAAATCCAAGCAAAACAACACGTTAGACGGTATTATTAATTCGCTTGCCGCTTAAGGTTCTGTACATGAGACACTCCATTCTCGTCATTCATTCGAACAACATCAAACCCATTATGGCGTGCAACCTGCCCCCTTATTCGTTGCATCTCCCATGCTTGATCGCCAGGATCTGTATAGCCAGTAACCCTCTTGAATACATCCTCATGATCTTCACTAAACGGTGATATATCTCCACTCTCAAACACGACCGCATCATACAAATCACTGAATTCTTCATCTGTAAGCCCGTCACCACTCCACATCGACTTTAGATATTCCAATGTTTCATCTGTGTCGAGATCAAAGTGTGATGCCTCATTGCTATTCTTAACCACAAAACGCTGAATTTTATCTCCATAGGTTGATGCAGTCTTAATGCTTTTCGTTGCAAAAAACCCATCGAATAAATTATTGATCAACGGGCTAGTATGTCCGCGCTGTATTCCAGAAGCTAGATCGCCATAAGTGCCTGAATAGTAAACTTCATCAAGGTCATATCCGTATTTTTTAGCCTCATCCTCAGTGATTACAAAGCTGTCTGTGATCCCGCTCTTGCTATACACAGGAGCCTCATGCCACGACTCCATTACGCGGCGGCCAGGCTTACGGCCATTGCGCATCCCGGTAGCGATAGCATCCAACACCCGGTTGAATTCCTCTTCGGTGGTGCGCTCGCCAATCAGACCAACAGCCCGTAGCGCATCCTTCACCCGGCGCACAATGCCGCGCCACCAGATAGCCAGCTCGCCGCGGTCAGGCTGCTGCTCCATCCAGTGGGCGAACACCTCTTCCGCCTGCACGTCCACATGCATTCCAGTGTAGTTCTGGGCCACCTGGTAATAGGCGTCCTTGATCCCGCTGATATCCTTGCCACGCTTGACCGCCTCAATGATCGAGATATAGGCGTCATCCCCGACAACTTCACGCAATCCATGGTGCGCCAGCAGCTCATGTCGCATCAGCTCGCGGGCCCGCTTCGGACTCTGGATGGCCTCAGCGTTGAGTAGCAGCGTTTTATAGCCCGGCAGATAGGCGGCGTTAACGGTCTGGCCATCTGGTACCTCGGCACCAACCATGCCCAGCACCTCACTCATCTCTGCCTGGTTGGCGGCCACCATGATCCGGGCGCTGGCGGCCCCCTTGTACTGAGCGCTCCACTCTTTAGCGACAAGCTCCAGCTCTGGCTTGGTCATGCCGCGAGCGTTCGGCGCTGCATCGGACAGCGAGAACAGTGCGATACGATCACCATCCTCCTTTTGCTCGATGGTGTTGAACAGGTGATCGAACCCTGCGCGGATCCCGGGTATTTCGCCAGCTGTCGGGTACGGGTAACTGCTGTCCAGCTCAAAGCCAAGGCTGGCCATCGCATCCCAAGTTTCCTCGCTCGCAATGTTGGCCAGGTAGTCGTTACTGACACCTTGATCTTGCAGCTTGGAGATCAGGTAAGACTCGAACGCTCTGGCGCTCATTTCCTTGTCAGTAGTCCAGTAGTCCTTACTACGCTTGCCATCTAGCTTGCTGGATCGGGCCTTAATTGCCGTCTGGTCAATGGCTCGCTTGACCGCGCCGAACGCATCAACCATTTCTTTGCGCACCGCACCTTGATGGAAGTAGTTGCTGCCTCTTGCAGCTAAGCCAACGTCACGCGCATCCGACATCGAACCACTATCACCGCGCATTCTGCCAAAGTAGTTATCCAGCGCATGCCACCATTCATGGCCCAGAGAGCCAGCACCGTTCATTTTGGTCAGATTAATGACCACCTTGCCGGGTTCGTAGTGGGCAGCAGCAGGGCTTACGCCGCCAGATCCGCGAGCGCCAAAGGCCAGGCCAAGTTGACCATTTAGGGAAATGGCTTTCGGGTGGATATTCAGAATGGCCGCCATATCCATCAGGGCGTCATAGGCATCGTTCAGATCGCGCTGGCGGCGACTGCCTTCTACCCAGTTACCAAACTCGACACCACGGAAGCCAAAGGCGTTGCTGAACATCTCCGGCGTAACATCGGCACCAGACCGCATATCCTCACCCACGCGAGGGTTGTTGATATCTCGCCGTTCATTGGGGATCGCCTTGCGCTTCTCCAGCTCGGCAACCAGGGCATCATGGTTTTCTTCACGGTAACGCCTGGCGTCTGCTACGTTTTCAAACGGCTTGGACAGCGGGATGTAGTTGCGGCCAACCTTCTTGCCGACGACCCAGCTTGCCCGTCTGTCATCGCTGTAGATGTCGAACGAAGCGGCCTTGGGTTTGGTTTGCTCGCTTGTCAGCTGGTCATAGCGCTTCTTAAACTCAGCGATCACCTGCTCCTTGGTGTCGCCAGTGATGAACATGCGCGGCCAATTGCCGAACGCGGTGGAGCTGCCTTCGCGTGACATGCTCCATATTTTCTTTGGTGGGCTGTAGTGAACCCCGTCCTTCATGGAATACTCGCCATCCTCCAGCGTGAGATCCGCCAGGCTTCGCTGATGGCCGACAGCCTGATACAGATCGGCCTTGTTGTTGATATTACTGGTGGCGCGAAATGGCGACCGCGACATAAGGTGTCCGGCTACCTTGGTATCCAGCGACCCATCCAGCAGCTGCATGGACAGATCGCGCAATTCCTTCACGGAGCTGGCCCATGACTTAACCTTGTATCCAGCGCGAGGCTTAGATGGGATCGCCTCCCGAGCGGCTCGCATCAGCCCTACTGCTTTGGCATCGACGCCGGAATCAATCAGCTTTTGGTAGTCTGGCGCTGGCCATGCCTTACTGAGTGGCAGTTCGGCGATCTGCTCTGCCGTGTTACCCTCGATGCTATCCCGGTAGGAAGTCCAAACATCCTTACGGGCGCCGCCGATCTTCTGTCCAAAGTCGGCGATCTTGCCCTTACTGTCTCCGGCCTTATGAGCTTCAGACGACTCAGCATTCACATCGGATCTGGCGGCCTTGATCTGGTCATCTGATGCTCTGTCATTTACACTTGTGAATGAGGGCTCCGCTCCCTCCTCAGTACGGGTAGGTGTAGGACTGGGGAGCGTAGGACTGGTGTTGTCATGTCCCTTGCCAGTTACATCGGATCCCTTGTTCTCTTCCCACCCAGTAAGCAGCCAGTGATTGCTGCCCGGTTCTTTTACCAGCCACGCGGTATAGTGATCGTCTGAAACCGCAGTTTTCAGCGTCCCGTTTAATTCAGCTCGATTTGTGACGCGACCAGAGGCAACTACTGACGCTATTTCCTCGGCAACTTGCAGGGCTTGCTCTTCTGACAGGCCATCTTTGCGCTGTCTTGCTTCGAGGATATGCGAGATCCCCTTTGCTCCCTTGCGTTTGCCCGATGCGGTGGGAGCCTTGCCTTCATCACCCCAGATAAAATCGATAGCGCCAAGGTCTGGACGGTGAACAGCTTCCAGTACATCCTGTTTGGTACTGATCGCCTTGCGCATAGCCAATACCGCCTGTTCAGCCGGATCTGCCTTTCCACTCTCATGCTGTTGTTCATTCGGCCCGTCAGTCGCCGGTGCTACTTGCGTCATCGGTATGACTTTGGCGGCATCAGACTTGGCAATCAGCATTCCGTCATGTCTTTGAATGGCTTTAATGTCGTTGTCTGCAGTCCATTGCTTGATGGCCTGAGTGTCGCCTTTGAGCGTCAGCGTCCCATCGTCATTGTTGGTCATCTCTTCCCATGGAACTGACTCAGGTGCTTCATCCATGGCTGCAGCGCTCTGCACCTCAACAGGAGTGATAGCCATCTGCTTCACCTTGGCAACATGTGGCTTTGCCACAATGACACCATCCGATGCAGCCATCGCTCGCACACCATTATCTTTGGCCCACTGCATCAACTGGCCCTTATCTCCTACCAACTTGGCGGTGCCATCATTGCGGTCTTGGATCTCAGACCATGGCACCTGCGGCATTTCTTCCGTTGGCGCTACTGACTGTTCTCCAGAAACAGCAACCCCGGCGTCTGGGGCCGGGGCTGTGTTTGGTTCAAGTGCCACTCCATCAGTTGGCGGCAGACTGTCCGTCCGCGTTTGCGGTAGCAGCGGTGGAGTTTTTGGCAATTGCTGGGGCATTCCATCGGTGACCTCCTGGCTGGCAGATTGTTCCAACTGTCCAGCATTGCTTGACGGTTGCATGACTGGCGCTTGATTAACAGGCTGTGTAGCGCCCGCGTTTTCTTGCGGTTGATAGGTTTGGGAGGGGCCAGTGTAGTCCTTGATGTTTGCCGGGATGGTCTTATCGCCAAGCTGATCCAGCAAGAATGCGCGGTGATGCCCATCCTGAATGGAAATCGAGCCGTCCGGCATTTCCCACGCCTGAATGGGGTTTGCCGCTGTAAACTCACGCAGTTTTGCTTGCGCGGTCTTATCCGATTTGAGGGCATCTACGGCTTGGCGCATGGTGGCGCTCTCTGGCAGGGACAGGCCAGCCACATTATTCAGTAGCGGGATGATCTGGCTCTCACTGACGCCCTGATTCCCGATCTGCCCATTAGGGCGCTTCACTTCACGCACATCGAGGGCAATCGGGTTGTTTGCGGGTGAGGATACGTCGCCCTGCGCTGCAATGGCCTGCTCCAGTTCTGCCTTATCCACCACACCAAAGCCGCCTGTCGGCAGTGCAATAGGCGTTTCAGTCTTGCGGCTGGCGACGGTTGCCTCTTTGAGGGTGGAGAATGGCTTATTGCTCCGCATGATTCGCAGTGTTTTGAGCTGGCCGAAGATTGCGTCAGACTCTGCGCCTGCTTGCTGAATGGCTTGCCCGGCATCAGTGCGGGGATCGCGGATGGACTGCTCGCCAAGACTGTTATCTACTTGGTCGCGAGAAAGGCGCGGCGGGGTATAGGCGCTGTTCTTGCTGTCAGCACCTGGCGTACCGGGTGCAAAGATGGTGTCGGACTGGCCGATGGCTGGCGTGGCGTTTCTGAATCGCTCGCTCTGTGCAGCCATAGCCTGCTCCCTGGCTGCTGCAGCCTGAGCCTGCTCTGTAGCCGCCTGCTGCTCCGCTCTGCCATCACGGCCATACACCACGTCACGGTATGGCAGCTCGGTGCCGACTTCACGCGCCTCACCGTCAACCACTCGGCCTGGCAGATAGCCGGCTGGATTACCACCAGTCTCCGGAGGCAACACATCGCCCTCTTGGCCATCCTGCCAACGGGTGCGCTCTGAGCCACGGAACTGTGGACCGGGGCCAGCCTGTTTGTCATCAAAGGCACCAGGGGGCGCCACTTCGGTACCTGGTTGCTTGGCATTCGCATCACCGGCGAAGATGATGTCTTTGTTCGGCAGTGCCAGTGGCGCATTCTCCAGCCCAACCTGCAGGGCGCTCTTGTTGCCAGCAAACGGGTCAACGCCAAGTTCACCAGCCAGCACTCGCTCTCGCAGCGTCTTGCCCTGATTGCCACCTTCAACCTGGTCGCGGATCAGCTGCTCTACCGTTGGGCCAAACTCACCAGCCAACGCTCTTTGCACATCAGAATTGGCGTCTGCCCAACCCTTGAATCTGTTTGCTGTCCCGTCTTGCCGCAAGAAAGCCGGAGTGTCTCTAAACTCATCGAAAGCAGAGGAAGATGGGCCGATAGGTGAGCGGGATCCGCTGCTCATCATGTTGTCGATCTCATCACTGAGCGACGAGCCACGGTCAGCCTGGCGTTGATCCAGTCCGTGGATAGCGTCGTCAATGGTCTGATCGCCGGTAACGGATCGGCGCTCGACGGTGACCTTCGCGGGGCCAGTGTGAGACGCTGGGCCAGCGATGCCAGCCGCCATGCCGCCGAACGGGCCAGCAATGACCGCCTCATTCAGTGCTTGCAGCATGACACCAGCCATTGGATCGCGGCTTTCGTCAGCCCACTCCTTAACGGCCTCGTTGACTGCACGCTGGGTTTCCGCTGCTTGCCAGCCCTCACCGGCGGCCTCGGTTGCCAAGCCTCGCGCGGCGGCACCAGTTCTGGTCTTGCCAATCTTCCCAGCGAGACCACCCATACCAGCAAACGCCCCCTCAAGCGTGCCGGCGATAGCATCTGATGCCATTGCTCGAGGATCATTCCAAGCGTCGGTTGCCGCCTGTTCAGCCATGCCATTGAGTGCGGCATGCTTGATTGTGTCCGGATCAGCGTCAGCCAACTCGCCATCAGCTAGATCCCAGTAGGCCTTTTGATAGCGCTCGTCGGCGTTGAGCTGTTCTTCCGGCAGGTTTAGCCAATAGTCCCGCGCCTCATCCCGCGCCTGCTGGGCTCGCATACCGGAGGCCATGGCTGCAGAGTGCGCACCGTAACCAACCGCTCCCAGTCTCGCCAACCCGGCATTTACGACGGCATTCTTGGCTTGCGCTGTCGGCGCCGCAGCATAGGCCACACGGATTTCATCCAGCGCCCCGTTAGAAATGGCCTTTTTGGTCACAGCCTTGGCAGCAAGCGACCGAGCCTCTGCCTCCACCGCCTCCTTGGCGACCATCTTCACTGCGCCACGCGCCAGTGGTCTAGCGACAAGGCCTGCGCCCTTGGTACCAATGACCATCGCGCCGATCTGGCCGAATAGTGTAGCGCCCTGGTTTGCCCAGGATCGCCAGTTCGTCAGAGCTGGGCCCGCAGTAACATTCCCCTCGTCGTCCTCGATGAAGAATTGCTGATTGAGAGAGTCGCGCCCGGCCTGGCTCATCTGCTGCGTCTGGCTATCACCCCAATCAGATACGGCTCGCCCCAGCTTCTTGGCCGTCGAGCCATCATGCCCGGAGACATCCTGCAGCTGCCCTACCGTCTCCAAGTCTCCACCGACAGTCTGACCCACACCGCGCTGGGCGGAATCTACGACATCACCCATCCAGCCCTGTTCTTCTTGCGGCTCAGCTGCCGTAGCATTGCCATATCTAGCCTTAACCGCAGCAAGAAACGCCGCTCTACTCGCAACCATCGTTCAATCTCCCGGACGCAGAAAACAAAAAAGCCGGGCTCTTTGGGAGTCCGGCTATCATGGGAGTTATTTTGTGCTAGCGATGAAAAATTGCAAGTAATGCGGTGGTTTATTCATCATCCTCACAATTAAGGTCAATTCGCGCAAGAGCATTGGCCAATGCGTAAGTCGTCAAACAGATTAAACCGGCCTTGCCCTCACCTCGACACAAACGACTGATGGTGCCTTGTGGCATCGAGTAGCCTGTTTCCTGAAAAATAAGATCACTGGCAACCGCTTGGCTGCCAGCCTGCTTTACCAGCTCATTAAGTCGTTCGATCACATCATTCATCGGGGTCTCTCGGGAAACAGAACACCTCTACCCCTTGCTCTGACTGACTATCTCGATAGAAAAATAGGCCATCAAAGAAAGCCTGTAGCGCCCAATCCGGCATGTCCGAGCCGCGACTAGAATCCTGGTCAGCTCTCCACCCTCTCACTAATGAATTAGTAACATCGGGCTGACCTCCCAGCGCGAACAGTTGCAGCACCAGGACCTTGTTTCTACCGCACCCGGTCAGATGCAGCATTTTTTTGAAAACTTCGTTATTGTTCATCGAATTCGTATACCACGCGGTCTTTGAGGACGTGAGCCAGGAGATGCGGAACATCCTTGCTCAAATTGACTTTCGAGCGTGACAGCTTGCGATCACGGGCGTTGAGAGTGGTTTCTCCCATCACTCCATCTGTCAGGGTGATATGACTTGCCTTAGGATCGGCCTGTACCGTTCCGATCACCTCGCCATACTGATCCAGTACCGCCGCCAGAGTGAAGCCCTCGGTTTTGGCCGCAACGCGAGCGTATTCCGCTTCAGTAGCGGCGATGCGATCATTGTGTAGACCGATGCGCTCATTGACGATACCCAACAACACATCTTCGGATGCGCAAGACGTTAGGAAGTTCTCGCCAACGTACACAGTGAACAGCCCATCATTCTCGATGACATCAAGATTAACCTGAGCAGCGACAGCACGAATGACAGACAAGGAAAGGGATGAGATGGGATTAATTGCTTTCATAAAAACTCCTGTGCGGGTTTTGTTGTGGTAGCTACCTGTTCGGTAGTGAAGTACAAAATTTACATTTCATATTTATGAGCTGCCTGTTCGGCAGTGATTTAACTGTATGCGAATCGCATTATTCTTGCAACAGGAATATTCAAAAAAAATCCGCCCACCCACATTGCTCGCACACCTTAGCGGTCAATCAAGCACATTTTGGCGACTGCCGGATTTTTGACGGTTTCCTGATTTTTGCTGGCTGCATCCATTACCAGCCCATCCAGCTCGCGTATCCGCTTTACCAGTCGAGCAATTGATTCCTGCTTTACGCCGTGGGTATCTGCCGCTTCTGGTTGGCTAATCCCATCGCAGAGATGCGAAATTGTAGCCGCCACCACTTCCGCGCTTGTGACTTTTGTCAGCTTGAGTAGCGCCTGGATATAGTCAGGAGTCATAAAACGAGTTCCCCGCAAAATCGCCATAGAATTTCATCAGTACATGATCGCGAGATAGCACACCCCAATTCGACACCCGGTAGCACCGCTCTTTTGTGTCATAGATAACAATCACACCGAGATCCGCTTCAATTCTTGCTAGATACCGCTTAAACGTGGCTCTGCTAATCCCTACAGCTTCAGACAGTTCGATTGATGTTTTCGAGCTGTCGCCTCGTTCAATCATCGCTAAAATGCGCAGGCTATCCCGTAGGAAATAGCCTGGGCTATCTTCAACGCTTCTTGCCATTACGCCCGCCCAGGTGCAAGGCTGGAATGCTGACCGGCTGCACCCTCGATCAACGCCTCAGTAAATAGATCATCGGCTACTGCATCAGCGTCTCCGCCGTTCTGACGATGAACGGTGTACCAGCGAGTGACCAGTGCGGCGAGGTTATCCTCTGGCCCACTACGGAATAGGTCGATGGACAGCCCACTGGCCTCGCAAATGCGCTCGATTGGTGCCCAATCCAAACTAATGCCGCCATCAGGGTCGCGGGCCAGGTGCAAATCTGAAAATGAAACATCATCCGGGATGGCGAACTGGGTTAATTGCTGCTGCATGTATGCCTCCACGGCATCGACTATGAAATCAGTGAGCCGCATTCCAGCAGCCCGGCTTGCACGAACCCAGCGGCCTTTGGTGGCCGCTGGTACGTTGAGATGAATGGGGAGAATATTAGGCTTCGTCACGGATATAGGCCTTATACCAACGGCGGCAAATCGCTTCGAACTGCGCCTGAGAATCGCCGCTGTATCCCATGGTGCTGCCCATTAAGCTGCCGCCATTACAGATCTGGCGACCGAGACACCCTGGTTGCCCGTTCAGATCGGCGTAGATGTAGTAGCTGCCAGCGCGAGAGAAGGTGATTTCTTTGCCAAGTTTGCGGCTTTTGATGGTCAGTTGCATGATGTTGCTCCTATCAGGAATCGGGGTTCCGCCCCGGCGGTTGGTGCTGCTCTGTGCCTCACCGTTGAACTAACTATAACGCTTTGGCGCTATAACGCAATAGCGTTTTGCTGTTATATTTGACGGGCGTCACAAAATCACGCTTTACCATCAACCGTGAAATTAATCACGCCGCCCTCTCACTCACAACCCTCGAATAGAATGCCTGGGCTGCATCGCCATACATCCACAGGAGGCCAGCTTCTGCGTGGCGTTCATCTTGAGTAAGCGTTGGTGGTTCAACTTTGCCGTCTCGGCAGTTCGGGCAATCGTGAGGCTTCGGCTTCTGTAGCTCCCCAGTACCGTTACACGCGGGGCATATGCCGCCCTGGGTATCTCGCAGGCAGCGCTCGGCAATACGCTGGCGCACCTGCTCTGCCAGTTCTTGCTTGCCTATCACCTCCAGCTCCCTGGCCCGTTTCGCCTCCCGGCGACCGAATGGGTTGTGCCGCTTATAGAGCGACAGCAACTTTTGCTGATTGGTGAGCATTCCGATAACGCTGAGCACTGCATTCTCTGGGAACTTTGCCAGCAGCCGCTTCATGGCGTGCAGATCCCCCATGTACTGGGCTTTAATGCAGTCTGCGCCGTCCGGGCTTCGGTGCTCGGCAGCATTGAGGGCGGCCAGGATTTCACAGCGTCCGATTCCATCAGGATTGCGCGCCCCCCGGCTTGACGATGATTCGATGGACACGGCCATAGGCTCAAACAGTCTGCTCAGAAACTCGATACTCATGCTGCTACCCCTTTGTGCTCAAAAATCCGGTCTAGCCACTGGCGCATCTGTCCGGAGCGGACTTGTGCGCTGGTGACTTCGAGAACGGTCCAGCCGCAGATGGCCGCCTCATTCATTTTTTCTCGGTCGCCGGTGAACCCCAGCCCGCGGGTGTGCCGGCCGTTTGAGTGCTCCCCGCCATGCACTTCGACGGCAATCATTAATTCTGGCCAGGCATAGTCCAGTCTCCACCGTCTGGTGGGGTGGAACCGGTGCTCGGTGACATAGGCTGGCAAGCCATGCAGGTGCAGCTTGGTTTCAGCCTGGAGCTTGGCCACCTGCTCGTTGACCCTATTCTTCCCTTTCGGAGCGGTTGGCGCTTTGGGGCCAAACTTTGGCTTGATGAGTCGCTCCAGTTCGATGGCAGATAGTCGGATCACGCTGCTCCCCCTATGGTGTTTGCCCGAAGCTCGGCCACTTCTCGGCGTGTTTGCTCGACCAGTTCGGCTTCGGTGCCAAACATCCCCACGAACATCAACTTATCCAGATGAATGGATGGCACGGCTGGGTGTTGCGTACCTCGATGATGGGCGGGGCACGCGGGAAACCCGTCATAGTGGCTTGCCCTTCTACCAGCCCCCTGCCCTTGGCGTTTGTGGTGGTACTCGGCTGGAGTTGGGCCAAGCCCAGACATTCGACATGGCAGGCAACCAAGCGACACCGCATCAGCGATCCAGAGCTTTTCGTCCTTGGTCATTGGTTCTGCTCCTCCTGCATCAGCCGGTACTCAGAATCCCGAGGGCTGAACAGCAGGATCCCCCGCTCTGTTGCCCATGCCTCATGGCATCGGAGCGCGTTGAACCGCTCTCCTTTGGTAGCCGCTCTCATGCCGTCATGCCCTGCCTTGCTCCAGCTCAGGCGAGTTCCGTCAGCATCCACGCCAAGCCACCGCGATGTGAAAAGCTCATGGGCATCTTCTGCGGCGAATGGGCGCTTCCCGTATGGTTCACCTTTGGGGCTGATCATCAACGGCATGGTGCAACCGTTGGCAGCCATGAACTTGGCCGTGGCCTCCATCCATGACCGCCAGAGCCTGGCCATACCCCAGCGCCCGGTGTTCCCGCTCTGTGTTTTCACCAGCAGAACGTGTTTTGTCTCCAGTTCGGAGCTCAGTGAATAGAACACCTGCTCGAGATTCCCTCGGGTGAGTTGGTACTCAGCCACGGCAATGCTCTCTGATCCGGCGGCACTCATCCTCGATGGTCTGCCACATAGAGTCGGCCTGGTCTGTGGCCTTATCCGCCTCGGCACCACCAAAGACGACCCACATCACCCAGCCAACGCAGAACGCCATGACCAGCAGGAACACAATGAACAGCCCGAGCATCAGAACTTGGTCGAGATAGGTCATTTCCATGGCTAACATCTCCGGCCCTTGCGGATCTTGGGGCTGACTCTCGAGCGACGGCAGGTACCACGGGAGCGCACTCGCGGTATCGGGTATGACTCATGCCATTCGGTCGGCTTGATGAACGACACTGGCGACATTGCCGAGACAGCCAGATAGGCCAGTGAAGAGAACAGGATTTTTCCGCTCATGCTGCTTGCTCCTTCGTGCTATCCATCGGGGTCAGGTAGTACCACCAGACGGCCTTGTCATTGATCTTCTCGATGTGGGCTTGTTTCCGGTATCCGTAGCGGTGAACCTGCCGGAGCCTGGCGCTGATGGCCGTTTGTGTGTCGGCGTGCCCGTACCGGGTCCAGCACTCCCGCTCAATTTCTCGCAGAGTCCGGCGCTTTCCGTCGCGCATGATGGCGATGACGCGGCCCAGTTGGCTGGATACGTTAATTGGTCTGAGCATTAGTAGTCCTCCATTAACCCGGTGAATCGCATGAATGGTGCTTGCCAGCGCAAACGGACAACTCCAGTTGGGCCGTGTCTGTTTTTCACGAAGTTGATCTCGGCAGTCCCCTTATCGTGGGAATCTTCGTTGTAAACATCGTCACGGTAGAGAGTCAGGATCTGGTCTGCTTCCTTCTCGACCTCGCTTGAGTTAGCGATGTCCCCCATGCCGGGGCGCTTGTTTGATCGCTCCTCGCAGGCTCTGTTCACCTGCGCCAAACAGATCACCGGGATATCCAGCTCGCGGGCCAGTTCTTTGAGTCGCATGACGTTGTCGCCAACTTGCTCCCACCGTGCAGCATTAGGGTTTGCGCCTTTGATGCGCTGCAGGTAATCGAGATACAGAGCCGTCAGTCCATGCTCGTGCTTCCATCGTCTGGCAATGCGCTCAACTTCTCCGATGGTTACGCCGGATTTGTCATACACCCACATCTGAGAGCCAATCAGTCGGCCTGTGGCGCCGGAAAGTCGGCCCCAGTCAGCATCGTCCAGGGCGCCAGTGCGCATCTTGTGGCTATTAACCCGGCCATCAATGCAGCAGATCCGAGTGCCGATCTGCGCAACAGGCATTTCTGCAGAGATGAAACCAACAGAATGCTTGTTCACCTTGCAATCCAAAGCCCCAAGGATCATGTTCAGCAGCAGGGCCGTTTTCCCCATGGCAGGTCTTGCGGCTACGATCACGAGGTCAGAGTTGTGTGCGCCATTGGTTGCCGCATCCAGCTCAGAGATCCCGTAAGTGACACCCATATCGGTGCCCAGTTGGTATTTTTCGATCGCGTCGATAGCGGCTCTGGCAATGTCCTCGGGCCCGTGCTCGTATCGGCCAACCGGTTGACTCAGGCGCATGAGGGCTGATGCAATCTCGTCGGAGCAATCCTCGCCTCGCTCCAGGCGCTCCGCTGCATCACGAACTAGCGACCATGCGTTGCGCTTGATGTAGCGATCGATGACCGTTGCCTCGTAGGCGCTGAAATTGGCGGCGCTTGGGGTGTTTTTGGCAATCTCAACCAGGTACGCAAATCCACCAACCCGGTCGAGCTGATCTCTCTGCTCAAGCTCTGTCTGCAGCGTGATCAGGTCGATGCGCTCCTTGCGCATGTGGATTGCTTGGCAGGCGGAGTAGATTATTCCGTGAATTTGCGAGTAGAAGTGTCCTGCACTCAGGCTGATTTGGTTCATCAGGGATGAATTCAGCAGCAAGCACCCAAGGACAGTTGCTTCGCTCTCATGGCTGTAAAGTTTTGAGCTGATACCGAAATCCATAGCCATCACTCCCCAAAAGCCCGAGGACGTGAAACCGAATCAGGCGGAGAAGCCCGGCGGCGATGGTCTTGATTGACTGGCTGGGTGGCGATTTTACGGATCCAGTTCCGCCAGGTAGCGAACCAGTCCAACTTCACAGCCTTGGCCCCAGGGATGGATCGCCAGTAATCGGCGAAAATATCCGCCTCCCGGGTTATTGCCTGCGGAGATAAACCTTGTCCGATGGCAAAGGTTCGCCACTGGTCAGGCAGAGTCCAGTCGTCTGGGAGTCTGGTTCCCTTGGTCGCGGTCTGTTTTTTGTGTTCGCTAGTTCCGTGATGTGGCGATGACGATAATTTTTGCTCGGCAGTTGGCGGTGCGTCAGCACGAACGCTCTTGCTCTCAGTCTCTGTAGTAGTCTCTGTTGTAATCTCTGTATACGTCTCACGTTCTGGCGTGATAGGTGTACACGTTGAAACGTGAGAGGGTCGCACGTTATAACGTGATAGCTCTCCCGATGCAGAGCCACAGCTATCACCATTTCCATTGGTATCAACAGCGTCGGTTACATACGTTATTTGCTCAATTTTCTCTGGGTTTGGCTCAATGAAAAGCACGTTACTAACTGGCATCCCTGTGCCAATGTTCACCGTTCTCAGTTCGAGCGTGATCAGCCCGGCATCACGCAACCGGTACATAGCTTCCTGAACTTGCCGCTTGGTGAAACCGAATTGATCCGCAAGGGATTGATAGCTCCGTTGCAATTTGTCTGACTTAAAGCGTTTTTCGCTGCTAATCGTGCAGCCAGACGCTTCATCGCGGACAATTTTGGCTCGATACCAATAGACGATTTCCGACAGCAAAACGACGGCGTTGCAATCAGGCTTTCCGTTTTGCATTGTGATGCGAGTCCACCAGGCGTTAGGGATAACATTGCCAGTGATATTCAGCTTCGTGATTGATTCAACGACAGAGGCCATCAATAACCTCCTTTGTCATGGTGCTTGCTGTGACATGGGTGACAAAGAACAATCAGATCCCGCATCTTTTCATTTCCCCTATCTGCGTAGGTTCTGTGGTGAACATCTAGTTGAACGCCTGATGCGTTACAGAGCTGACAACGGTGTTTTGCGAAGGACAGCGCCCTCACTCGACGGTCTTTCCATTCCGGTGTCTTGAGGTATTCGCGATATGGCATGTTGGCTAACTCAGCTTCTCTTGAGCGCCGCAGCTCAGAATGTTTCTTTCGAGCTTCCGCTTGTTTTTGCTCGCAATCATCGCAGGTGAACAACGGATACACGCTCTTTGAAAACCAATCCTTTAGCCCACTAATTGATTTAATGACATGCTCTCCCTTGGAGCCGCAATCCCTGCAGTAGATGGGCGCATATAACGACTTTGGAACCAGGTTCACGCCTGTTGTGTTCAGATATTCATCCTTCACAACCTTTGCCATTCCGTTAGCAGCGCAAATCCAGTAAATGGCTGAATGGTCGCCACCTTCCTCTACCAGCCTGCGAACATTATCGATCGCACACTTTTTCAGTTTCTCTTCGGCCTGCTTGATCTGCGCCTCAAGGTCAGAGATCACACCAAGCAGATCCATCATTTCAGTAAGTTGCCCACTATCGTCATCACCAAAGTTATTCATCACGCAACGACGAATTTTTAACAGTGAGCTTTCTTTTTTAGAGGTTTCTCCATCCTGAGCAATCATGCAGCCACCTCGTCAACAATGCGGGTGACGTCAACGCGGAGCTCTCCGGTAATTAAGCCTGTAGGCTTGATCTCAAGAAGATAACCATCGACCACATGAGACCAGCGGTCGCCAGGTATGCGCTTGAGGATCTCGTTTTTCAGGAACAACTCAACCAAAAGGCAAATGCTTATTTTGGTCTTGTCCTGTTGAGTGGCTAGCCCTTGGTCATGCAGAGCGAACAGCTCATCAGCTTCCGCATTGAGTTTTGCTATTCTGGCGGCAGCCTCCAGAACAAAAATGGTCTGAATTTCAGCCTGAGTCAGCATGTAGCCACCCCCACGGTTATCGACACTCG
The DNA here is from genome assembly GCF_054780855.1 of Pseudaeromonas pectinilytica. Lineage (NCBI taxonomy): Bacteria > Pseudomonadati > Pseudomonadota > Gammaproteobacteria > Aeromonadales > Aeromonadaceae > Pseudaeromonas > Pseudaeromonas pectinilytica. The sequence goes on along the minus strand of NZ_BAAGVN010000339.1, from coordinate 16,599 downwards.
ACCACGCAGCAGCGGTGTGATGCGGGCCCAGCGGTTAGATGACATCCAGCAACCAGCGAACAGTTGGAAGTGATTTTCTTCCAACCAAAGCTCTGCCGATTTCTGATTTTGTTTTTGAATTTGCTTCACCGGAGCGGCCATATCAGTGCAGCTCCCGATATTCAGATCGCTTGCCCAGCGAGAAGAAAATGACAATCGGCTGCGGGCGAACCGCTTTGAACGAGTGATGGCGGCACTCCTTGCCAATCCGGGCCGTGTTACGCTCTACAGAGTGAAAGGAATCATCTGGAGACAACGCATTGAATACGGCTTGCGCGAGCTTACCCATTAACAACCTCCGTCCAGTCGGTTCGCGGAAGATCAACCGTTATTCCGCAGCGTTTGAGTGCGTCCCGCATTGCGGCGATGTCCTCAATGTCGAGATCGTCCAGCAGCGAGCTGATGGTCACTTTCTCCAAGATCCCTTCCTGCTTGAGATCGGCTGTCGCTCTGGTCATGGCAAGCTCGAACTGGCGCGGGTTCTCGAGATACAGGTTGCGAAGCACCTCTTTGGCAGCCGACAGCGCAGCCTGAGCAATGAAGTCAGCGGGTATCACGCCTTGGCTGTAGGCAGCCTGGTAAACCAAGCTGAGGTGCGTCTTGTTGGCCCGAAGCCGAGGGCCATCGAATTTCCGAAGTTGTGGTGTGGTACGGCTCATAGTGTTTCTCCTGGTGTGGTGGTGTCCTGGTGGTTAAGCGGTTTTTTTCTGTGGTGGAAAAACGTCATCGAGCGTGCATTCGCAACCGTGACTGTTCAGAACAGCCACAAGGTTGCGGCACATAACAAGAGACGGCGTCCGTCTGTTGGCCTCGTAATGCCCAACTGCGCCTTGTGATGTCCCAATCAGAGCCCCAAGCTCCTCTTGGGTTAAGCCGCATTTTTCTCTTAGTGACTTGATGTTGTTCATCGCGCCCTCTCAATACATAACGGAACATAAATACATTATGTACTACTTTTGCGCAAGTTTTTAATACAGGCCGTGCATTGATGGTCTCAATACAAAGCGTAATGATGTGGGTATGAAAACAGGTCAAAAATGGAATGCTCTGGCTAAGTCCAGAATGAAAGAGATCCGCGTAACCCAAGAGGCTCTAGCTGAAAGGCTGGGCGTAACTCAGGGGGCGATTGGTCATTGGCTAAACGGACGCAGGGAACCGACTCTCGACATCATAATTTCGATCTTTAATGCGTTGGGAATGCCAGGCGTTAAATTCAACAACAGCGGCGAAGTCATTAGCGATAGCGATGTTGAATTAGCGCCAGCGCCTATTGGCCTGCGCAAGATCCCCATCATCAGTTATGTGCAGGCTGGTTGCTGGACTGAGTCTGTTGAGTGCCGATCAATGGATGGCAGCATTGAGACCATCAATACCGATCTGGATCTGGGCTCTATGGCCTTTGCCTTGTCAGTTCGTGGTGATTCGATGGCGCCGGAGATCCAGGAAGGTGATGTGGTGGTTATCGACCCGGACGTTGACCCGTTGCCAGGCGATATTGTTGCAGCAAAAAACGGTAGCCATGAGGCCACCCTCAAACAGTTCCGGCCTCGCGGCACGAACGATCAAGGCCAAGATTACTTTGAGCTAGTACCGCTGAACCCGGTTTACCCCACCATGAGATCCGACCATCATCATGTGACGATCATCGGTGTGATGATGGAGCACCGTCGGTATAGAAAGAAGCGATGAGGCTTAATTAGTGATAGATGGACGCCATTATTCAGTAAGCGAAGTCATCAAGCAGATGGCCGCAGGAGTCACCACACCTTGGCTTTGCGAATGTGAAGATGGCGTAAAGGTCGTGGCCAAGTCCATAGATGAGCTGCCTCCATATCAACTGGTAGCAGAATGGGTTGCAGGCCACCTTGGCGTCGAGTTTGGAATTCCTGTTCCTGGAATTCGGATTTTGGATGGTCTGTCTAACGCATTGAGCATGCTACCGGATCGCCCAGGACACATGCTGGATGTTGGACCAGCTTTTGGTTCGATCTATATAGAAAACTCAGCAGACCTCCAGTATTCCGCCATCAGAAACATTGACGCAAAGCTAAAATCTGACATCCTGATCTTCGACGTATGGGTTAAAAACGACGACCGAACACTTTCTCCCGTCGGAGGAAATGTGAACTTACTGCATCGCATTGATACTAAACAACTTGTTGTTTTTGACCACAACCTAGCGTTTGATACAACACTCGATACCGCTGCCATTGTTGAACGACACGTTTTCTCTGGTGAAAACAGGGGTAGCGATCTAACAGATTGGGTTGAGAGGCAAGACTACGAAGATAGGTTGGCTCGATGCTATCAACAACTGGACGCAATAGTAGATGCGATGCCTGCTGGTTGGAGAACCGAGGCAACTGAGCAGCTGATTCGCCAAGGGCGGCTGCAAGTTGGCCAAGATGTGATAGATGACGTAATGCGTCCCATACTCTTGACATACACCCATGAAGATTTTTGGACGGAGATCAGGCCATGAAGCATGAAATTATTTATGCCATTGTCCAGTTCCGCCCCTACCTGGAAACTGAGGAGTTTGCCAACGTTGGGGTGGTGCTGTGCGCCCCGAAAGCTGGTTATTTTGATTATATAATTGAGCAAAAGCGTTTTAAACGTCTTACTGAATTCTTTATGGAGCTACCCAGGGAGCTGCCTAAAAATGCAACTCAATATATAGCCAACGAACTAGATCGCGTTAAGGAATTCTCTTTTTGTACAAATCAAGAATCACTGAAGCGGTTATTTTTGGAAACGACCAAGCATCGCGAAGGAATTATCCGATACAGTGATGTAAGGGCTGGAATCGTATCAGAAGAGCCTGCAGTCAAACTTAAAAAACTATTCGAGCACCATGTTAATCACAGTTTTGTGAGTAAGATAAGCCCGAACGATAGGCTTGAGGCGGCTACTAGGCAGATTCTGGAGCAACATAACTTAGCTCACATATACAAACATTGTGATATTACTGATACTGACGGGTTAGTTAAGGCATCAGTGCCATTTACCCATCAACAAGATGGTTTGTTTTTCAGAATAATTCGGCCACTTAGCCTTGAGTTTGAAACACCATCAGCAATTGTTGACGTTGGTGACAAGTGGGTAAATAGATTCAAGCGTTTGTTTGATTTTAATGTGTTGAAGCCAGATGCTGTTGTTATGCCTCTAGCGTTTCCAGCAAGCAAAGACAGAGTCATCGTTAATGCGGTCAATACTGTATTTGGTGATATAGAGAGGGCTGGAATAAAGCCAATTGACGCTACTGACACTGAAACTCTAGTTAATCTAGCCAGCGTATAACCATACCACGGCCCGCACTAGCGGGCCTTTTGTTGCCACCATCAAAACCCTGCCCTACATCAATAGATCCCGCCTGAATCCTGTGAGATAGTAACTCAGATAACTACCACGATACGCCAAGAACAAGGGAGCCGTTGACGGCAAAAGGTTATGCCTACTCAACCAGGGATGGGTAAAGAGAGAATGAAAAAGATTCTAATGAGCCTCCACATGCTGATGCCGTTTTTACTACTTGGCATATGTTTCCCGATCATGTTTTATTATTTGTACTTTACATATAAGAATGAAGGAGTTGCAGACAATATAGTTGTACTTGTTAAGTCTGTTGACGCATCAGGAGTTGTAGTCGCCCCAGCAACTATTGCGTTTTTAATTCTCACTTTTATTTTTGCCAAGAAAAGAATGTGGACCAAAAAAGCCATGGATGTTGCTAAGTGGTACTCAACATGGCTTGTTGGTGTAAGTGTTGTATTCATGTATTTAAATCATGGAAAGATTTCCGACACGTATCTTGTAAAAAGGTCTGCGGCAATCAGCTCAGAAAGTCGCGATTCAAGTGACTATTATTCATGCAATGATTTTACATCGATCGGCCCTATTGCATCCTCATATGTTGAGTTGATGGATAAAAATCCAACCAAAGAGCAGGTTGAATTGGTAAAAGATGTTATTGCTGACAGAGCTTATGAAATATCACTTACAAAATCACCGAAAAAAGATGCGTTAGAAATAGTAATGACAGGTGGTGTGCTGACGAAGTTCGTCGGTGAGGCGATGCAAATGACGCGCGCCTATTGCTTTATAAACCCCAGAAACTCGATGAAAGATACCGCCATAGAAAACTTTGACGATCTTCTGAATGCTGTTGTAAAAAAGTACAACCTTTAGATTCGCCGCCGACAAGCCATAGCCCGCCCCGTGCGGGCTTTTTTGTGCCCGCCTCTCGCCACCCGTCCTCGTTCAATCCCCTCTGCACCACCTGTCAAATCTGACACATTAAAAATTAGCACATTTTGTATTGACAGCAATAAATACAATATGTACTTTTAACCACATCAGCCGAACACATCGGCACGGCCCTGGCGCCAACCGCTCTTTGACAATATGACGATTTAACACACCGGCCCTCGCATGGCCCTGAGCAGCAAACTGCCGTTGCCGTCTAACCGATCTGACGCCAACGCTCGACAGGCTCCCAGCGACACGCACGGTGTGAAGATATGGCGGTGACACTCTGCTGTCCGGGAACGGATGGGTGATGAGTCGCAACGGGAAACGCGCCCCGCACCGCCCACAATCGCATGGGCATCGGCAGCTCGGCCAGAGCTGGCGTTCCAGAAAACGTCGGTGCCCAGCCGATTGTGAATGAATAAGGATGAGGCTATGAGTAAGTCTACCGAGGTAACGACCTCAACTCTTACGCGGACCCTGCTACTACAGGGCCGCATAGTCCATGTGGATGGCATACCGTTCCGCTTGGTTCAGGACGCGGTCGCAGAGTCTCACCCGGCAAATATTGAATTGATTGGCGATCACAAATTGGTCTGCAACCAGCTCGAAACCTCGGATGTTAAACCTGACCAAGCAGATGCAGAATTCAAGTGAGACACGAATAAGGAATCGTTCCTGTCCGTTTTCTGGAGTAGATAATCTCGGACTTGAGCAGGGTTAAGGTTAGTTTTAACAACCCATGAGGATCGCTGGAACCGACACCACGCCCCCAAGCCTTCGATTGTAAGGCGGATCTTGTCATAGTCCTGTCCTGGGGCGTTGAGATCGTAGCAAATTAGGATCGCATTCATGTTATTTCTCCTTGGTTGTGGGACTTAGGAGAGTACCACGGGCCGGACGTGGCGAAATAAACCGGCACCTCATTTTCGAGGCCACAACAGAAAGGGCTTCCGCCTCCTCAACTGGTTGGCGCTAATTGAAATCAGGTGGGAGCCCTCCCTGTTGTGTGCCAGCAACTCCCTATAGCACATGGGCAGAGCGAACGGGCTTTCTGACTTCCGCAGAGGTGTCAGCCGCGAAATGTGTAGGTCATCCCGGGCTTGGGCATATCCAGAGAACTCAACTCTGACCGAATGAGCGTCAGCTCCACGATACGGAGCGCACAACTGGGATTGTGCTGGTGTGATCCGGTTTATATCGCGGAGCCGGTGCGAGGCGCATCAGTGCAATCCGCAGTTGTGACTAATCGTTAGACATCCAGACTGGCAACACCCTGGCTTTGACCAAGTGCGCTGGGCACGATGCGGACGGGGAACCCCGGTAGAGAAGCCGCAGTCATGACAGCATGACGGCTCGTAGATGTGTAAGACCGGCCAGGGTCGCCGTCCTCCCCTGGTCGCCGGATCAAGGTAACCGGCACCAAACACCAAAACCACCATCAGGACACCACCAATGACACCAAAAACCGAAGCGCAGGCGTTTTACAACGTCTTGCCGCCAAACCGTCGCGCTCCAAATTCAAGCTACTCCCCTCGGGTAACCGCCGAAGATGCGCGAAAGTGCCGGATTCGCCGAGACATCGAACGCAAGCACGCGGAAATGGCACTCGCCCGCGAGTTTCGCCTCTGCTGAAAAGCAAAAAGCCCGCCGAAGCGAGCTTTTCACATCCGGGTACCACCCCGGAATTTCGGACACCGACCAGTTTTCACCAGTCAGCGGCAGACCGGACACCACTCCTATGCCTGCAAAACGGAGATTATCACCATGCTCCAGCAAATCCAACAGCTTGCCGCTCGCATAGCCGCGGCCATAGACATCGACGGCAGCCATGCTCGTCGCCGTCAGCTCAAGCAACGCACCCATTACGCCATGATGCAAACCACTACTCATCGTCTGGTTCGCGCACGGCATCAATGCCAACGGGGGTAACCATGAACACAGCTCTTAACCTCTACGCTCTGCCCTACTCCGACGCTGCTGATGCCTATGCCGACGAACTGGGACGCGAGCAGTTGAAAGCAGATGCCATCCAGCTCTGCATTGACGACCGTGCAGCAGAGATCGAGCAAACGCTGCTCTCTGGTGAGACCTACCAGGGCCACAGCATTATTTCCGTGCTGGTCAACGCCGACGACCGTACCGCATACCGCATGGCGAAATGCCTGTCGGTCATGCTCAAGACCGCCAATCGCGGCATCGACTCGGTTGCTGCTGCGTTGCTGGTTGGTTCACTGGAGGCGGCAATCAAGATGCAGGCCCGCCAAATTGCTACAGAGGAAATCGACGTATGAACGCACCAGCATTAACCATCGGCATGAAAGACCACCTTGCCTATTGCGACAAAATCACAGCTGGCGTTGACCTGTCAGCGCTGAGCGATGAAGAACAATGGCATTTCCGCCGCCGCCTTGGCCTTGGTGGTTCGGAGGCTGGCACGGTTCTCGGTCTCAACAAGTACCAAACGCCATGGGACTTGTGGGCAATCAAGACTGGGCGAGCTGCAGCACCAGACCTTTCCGGCAACATGGCCGTAAAAATGGGACACAAGCTGGAGCAAACCGTTGCTGAACTGTATTGCGAGGTCACTGGTTATACCGTTCGTCGCTCCAATGTTCACCATATCCACAAGGATAAACCGTGGTTGGTTGGCAACCTGGACCGGGTGATTGTTGGCGAGAAACGTGGCCTTGAGTGCAAGACAGCATCCGGATTTGCTGCGAAGAAAGGCGGGTTCGGCAAGGGCAATGTTTACGACCAGGACGGCGCGTTAGTCATTGAGTGCGATGAGGTGCCAGATACCTACCTAATCCAAGTGCAGCACTACATGGCTGTGACTGGCCTGCCAGTGTTCGATCTGGCGGTGCTGATTGATGGTCGTGACTTCCGGGTGTTCACCATCCACCGAAACGACGACCTGATCGCCGAGCTGGAAGATCAACTTACGTCCTTCTGGTTCGACAACGTGATTGCCGATATCGCCCCCGAAGGCGAGGCGATACAGGAAGTAGAGCCCGTCTCTGGATCCAGCGTTGAGGCTAGCGGCGAGATCGCAGCCCTGCTATCCGAGCGATGCGAGATAGCCGAAGCAATGGATGAGCTAGAACACAGCAAGAAGGCCATTGATGAGAAGGTAAAGTCATTCATGGGTGAGGCTGAGATCCTGACTTGCCACGGCGCCAAGTTAGCCACATGGAAGGCGTCGGAAACCACAAGGTTCGACTCCACCGCATTCAAGAAGGCAGAGCCAGCCATCTGGCAGCAATACGCCAACACCACCACCGTGAGAACCTTGAGGATCGCATCATGACCGATGGAAATAGCAACGTTGTACCAATGCAGGCTGAGGCCGGCACATCAGGCGCCTTCTTTGAAATGATGGCCCCTACTCTCAAGGCGCAAGGAATTGAAGCGTTGCTTCCTTCCGGTGTGACCTTCGAGTCGTTTGTTCGGGCTGCGGCCACCGCCATGGCGCAGAACCCGGATCTTGCCAACGCCGATCGGAAGTCTCTCATCCAATCGCTGATCCGCTGTGCCAGCCATGGCTTGGTGCCGGATGGCCGAGAAGCTGCACTGGTCACCTTCAAGGAGAAGCAGGGCAACATCTACATCATGAAAGCCCAGTACATCCCCATGGTGGATGGTGTACTGAAGCGCGCACGGCAAAGTGGCCAGATTGCAGTAATCGCGGCTAAGGCTGTGTTCGATGGGGACGCCTTCGATTACTGGATGGATGAGCAAGGCGAGCATATCAACTACCGCCCAACGTACACCGGTCGCGGAGAATTCAAGCTGGCCTTCGCCTTCGCTAAGTTGCACAGCGGTGAACTTATTGTCGAAGTGATGCCAAAAGAAGATATCGAGCGTGTGCGAGCGGCAAGCAAGACCGGGAGCAGCGAATTTGGGCCGTGGGTTAAATGGTTCGATCGGATGTCTGTTAAATCGGTGCTTCACCGTCTAGCTAAACGCCTCCCATCTGCCAGCGAGTTGATTGCGCTGTTGGAGTCTGGTGAGGAAATGGAGTGGCAAGGGCAAGCAAAGTCGGTATCGCAACCCAAAATGGTCAGCAATAAGCGTGGTGTTGCAGCCGTGCTGGAGAAGGTGCGCAAAGCACCCGTCACCATTGACCAGAATCCGCAATCCGAAGCGCAGGTGACGCCAGACGCGCAAAATATCGGCGTAATGTTCGGGCAGTTTGCTGATGAGCTTGAAGAGGCGGAAACCATAGAGCAGCTTGCAGGGATCTGGAAGTCAGCGGCCAAGTGGGGTCAGTCAACCGGCAATGAAAAGCTGCTTTCAGACCTGACTACCATCAAGGACGAGCGCAAGGCTCAACTTGGCGCGGCATGAATATTTGGCCAGCAAGTGCTGGCCCCCTACCTCTACCAGGACACCACCAAATGACCAAAGAAACCACCTCCACGGCGCTGGTTACCCTGCAGCCGGAGAACGCACTTGCCCTTTTCAAGGACGGAACTGGCGTTGATGTACTGCTTGCTGACATTCGCAAGCAGGCATCCAGTCTGGTTCCAGACCTCTCCACCAAAAAAGGCCGCGATGAGATCGCCAGTATCGCCTATGCCGTAACCCGCACCAAGACTTACTTGGACGGGCTCGGCAAGGCTCTGGTGGATGAGTACAAGGAAGTGCCAAAGAAGATTGACGCCAACCGCAAGATCATCCGAGATACCCTGGACATTCTGCGTGATGAAGTCCGGGCACCACTCACCGCCTACGAAGAGGCGGAAGCCAACCGGGTTGCGGCACTGCAGCAGCGCCTTAATGAAATCGCTCAACTGGGTAATATGCCAGTAACCGCTATCCATGGTGCGACAGCAGAACAGCTCGGTGGATGGCTCGCACAGTTGGAACAGATAGCCATTGATGACTCATGGCAGGAAAAGCAGACCGAAGCAGGTGTGGCCAAAGAGGCCGCCATCATCAAGGTCACTCAAGCCCTAGAAGCCCGCAAGCAGTATGAGGCCGAACAGGCCGAGCTGGAGCGTCTGCGCCAAGAGCAAGCCAAGCGTGACCAGGCTGAACGCGAACGCCAGATAGCCGAACAAGCCCGCCAGGCAGAGGCCGACCGCCAACTGCAGGAACGTGCCGAATCCCAACGTCGCGAGCAGCAAGCCAAGGAACGAGAAGAACAGGCCCGTCGTGACGCCGAAGAGGCACAGCGCAAGCAAATAGAGGCCGAAGCCAACGCCCAGCGCCAAGCCGAAGAAGCAGCGGCCCGATCCGCCGAGCAAGAGCGCCAGCGCATTGCCGCACAACAAAAGGCCGAGCAAGAAGAGGCTGACCGCCGTGCTGCAGATGTCGAGCATCGCCGCGCCATCAATAACCAGATCCTTGGGGCGCTAATGGTTGACGCTGGCCTTGATGCGGGGCAGGCCAGAGCCGTAGCCAAAGCCATCGCCAACGGCAAGATCCCGAACGTGAGCATCAGTTACTGATAGGAATCCCCATGACCGAACAACGACTCGAACCCGGGGCGGCGGCATCGCGCGCCCTGAATACCCTGCTATCTCAAGTAACCGCCCTGGTGGCCATGTCATCGGGCGCACTAAGACTGCAACTAGAAAGCCTTGAGCAAATGATCCGCTCGAATATCGCCATGATTGTAGAGGCTTCTGATGGGCAAGTGGACGACTATAACGAGCTATCTGATGAGCTGACCAGGGTGTATCAGGATCTGGACACCAAACAGGCAAGCATCATCAATCTGCGAGAAACCGTGCAGAACCTTAAAGTTGAGTTGGAAGCCATCAGTCAACAACACCAAGCAGCCCTGCAGGAAGAACAATCGGCCCGCCTCGATGCCGAAGGGAAAACCGCTCGCACCGAAACCAAGCTGGTAGCCGCCAACGCAGAATCGCAACGACTGAATCGCGAACTGAAAGAGCTGAAATCACTGGACCCGGTGGGCACTAAGAAGCGACTGACCGCCAAGCAGAAAGAACTTGATGCCGCCAAGGCCGCCCAAGTCGATCTGCGCAGTCAAAACCTGAAACTGAAAACCAAGTCAGTCAGCGATGACAAGAAAATCGCCGAGTTGGTCAAAACCGTTGAGATGGCCCAGGCCAACATCGACATGCTGGAAGGCGATAACGGGATCCGCGGCCTCGCTGACAAGTATCTGAAGAAGAACTTTCACGGCACGGACACGGGCGATCGCTGGTACTGCTATGTCACCCCAGGCGGCCTGTCAGCTTATGCCGACTACATCCTTGAAACGGACTGGACCATGTTCATCGTCAATCAGAACGGCCTCGGCTGCACTGTGATGCTGACTGAATGGCTCGAGCCAGTAATTCCGAAAGCCGACTTCACTCTGATGATCCCGTCCCCGCTCGTTGAAGCCATCAAGGCCTTCACCGCCGAAGCCATGGGCGACAAGTTCAATCACCTGTTTGTGCGGAAGGATCACTTCTCAGGCATCAGTGTGCGCGAGCTGCCCGGCATCCAGTCCAAGTACCTCGACTGCCTGGAGGAAGAAAACATCAAGACGATATCTGATGTGATGCTGACCAGAACCGAGCGACTCGCCATGGTCAAAGGCATTGGTCAAAAGACGGCACACAATGTTTTCACCGCAGCCAAGCACATGGTCGAGTTGTGGGAAAAGGAAGGAATTGATACTCAGGAGGCGGCTTGATGGCTGACTACGGCGGATCTACTACCAACCCGGCATACCGGGACTTCACCCAAACGCCACGCTGGCTGTTCAATGCTCTGCACTTGGAATTCAACTTCATCCTTGATGTAGCAGCCCTGCCAGTCTCTGCTCTTTGCGATCTCTACCTGACTCCTGACGAGGATGCGCTGTCCGTTGACTGGGGTGACTACATCCCAGCGGATGAGCGTAGCCCCTGGTGCTGGTGCAACCCACCCTACTCCGATATCGGGCCTTGGGTGGTCAAGGCCATGGTCGAGCAACACAACGGGATCGGCACTGTGCTGCTGGTCCCGCAGGACCAGTCAGCAGAATGGTACCCCGGCGACAACGCAAGCGAAGTCCGGATCATCACTGGCTACTACGACGATAGCGGCAAGTGGAAAACGGGTCGGATCTCGTTCGTCAACGCCGAAACAGGCGTCGAGATGCAAGGCAACAACAAGGGCTCGATGCTGCTGGTATTCGCCCCAGGCTATCGCGGCCCCTGCCGGATGCAGAACGTCAGCAAAGGCGAGTTGATCCGGCAGTCGGAAATGGCGAAACGAATGGCCGCCTAACACCACCTCCAAAGGAAGCACCATGACCACACCGGAATTACCAGTTCTGGCGGCGAAGCTGCGCCGCCTCCGCGAGCATTTGAACCAACTCAACTTCGCCAGCGCCGTGCTGGATAAGGAGGCAGCATGAGCAAGCACACCCCTGAGCCATGGCGCGTTGGTCGCCCTGGTACTGTTGTTTCAGACACCCCAGTTCCTGGAATGGGCGGGTCTGATGCAGTTGAGTATTACGGCGGCCACCTGATTGGCGAATCCATCATAGAGGCAAATGCCCGCCGCATAGTTGCTTGCGTGAATGCCTGCCGAGGGCTCAGCACCGATGAGCTGGAGCAGCATGGCTTGGTCTCTGCTGTGGGTACTGAGCTTATGGAGTTGGAGAAGCAGCGCGACGAGCTGCTGGCCGCTCTGCAAGTAATGATCGCCATCGCGTTTGGGCTGGTTGTGGTTCTGGCTCTGACGGGAGGTGCAGCGTGACGATCAAGAAATTGAAGCCGACCGGCTTTGTGGCTCGTTGCCAGTGTGGGGTCTATGTTGCGGCCCTTGATGCTCACCGAGCTGAACCAAAGGAAATGAGCCGGTTGCTTGGTGAATGGCTGTTCAAGGATGGGTGTACCGTTGAGCCGAGGTTCGCGGGAACCTGGAGCGAAATCATCAAGCCATGCCAATGTGCAACAGGTGAATAGTTAAGGGGAAACCGGCGATGGAATCCATCAGTGAAGCGCTCTATTTCGACCCATTTGAAGGTGACTTTGGCGAGCCAGGCGACCGGACTATCAAGGACAAGATCGTTAAGTTCCGCAAGCCTCACCGCTGCCACATTTGCGATGTGACTACCCAGGTTGGTGAGCTTGGTCGCAACAGGGTGGATGTGTTCGATGGTGATCTGCATTCGGTCTATTTCTGCCATGAGTGCTGTGTGGCCATGGTGTCCAGCCTGGATGACTGGGATGACGAAACAATCATCCAGCGATATGCGTTAGGGGAAGAAAGCCGCCGCTCATCTGCATCGGCCTGAGTTAAGGGGAATACAGATGGCAAGTAACCACAGACGCCGCTTGTTCCACTGGCTGGAGAATCGCGATGGAGTATGACCTCAACAACGCCCTGCTGCAGCTGGCGAAACGGTGCAATGCCGATTGCCATAAAGCTGTAGACGGAGCAAAGCCCAAAGACTACACAACCCTAACCCTCCCCGTTTTCACTCGCTACGCAACCCAGGCCCGCAATATCGGATCTAGCATCACGGCACTGAAATATCAAATCGCTGTGCTCAATGGAGTGGTATCCACGAAATAGAAAATGCCCCCTTGCTCTCCAGCAAAGGGGGCGCCCCTCTCGCGCTGTCGCGTGTTCGAAGCGCGACCATCACATAATAGCCAATCGGCGATTGCCGTCGATTGTCAGTAAAACTGACAGGATACCTATATGACTATTTCACCAGAGGCAATGGAGTGGCTACGAGCCCATTCAGGTGCCTACGCCCGCGAGATTTTGGCCCGCATTGAACAAGTCGCAGATGTCGCTTACAGATCATCTGTTTTTGATGATTCGGATGAAATTGCCGACTCCATGATGTCCATAGCCCGTAATTGCGAAGGGGATGCGCAGTATTACTTGCGAGAAGGAGCCCAGCAGATATATGGGCTATCCGAGCTGATTAAAGCCATAAGCAGCAACAACAGCGGCACTGCCACACCCGGCTGATTGTGTCATCCTGATCTCAAGTCAGGAGACCGCCAGCCATGAACCAATCACCGCTCGATTTGCTATCCGAAGATGACCGAAAAGAGCTTGAGCTCCTTTTCTCCATCATCCACTCCGAAACCCTGAGCACAGCAGCCAGGCTTGAAGAAGTCGCACGGCTTCTTGCCAAGCATGGCCTACTCATCCCCGCCCCTGTCACCGAGCAAACATGGAGCGCCACAGAACTGGCCGCCGAGCTGGCAATATCAGCTCAAGCAGTCGGCCGGCTTGCAACCATGCACAATCTCAAGGTGGCAGGGTTCGGAGAATGGCGACTCGGAAAGGCGCCCAACGGAAAGCAGATTGAGACCTGGGTTTACAACGCAGCGGGCCGGGCTCGCTTGCTTGATCTGATGAGGTTAAACACACATGAGCAACGAGAGCCTGATTGTCAGTGAGGAAGAGCTGATTGAATTGACCGGCTACCAGCGTCCAACGAAGCAGCGTGAGGTGCTGGATCGCATGGGGATCCGCTACATGGTTCGCAGGGATGGACATATCCGCACAACCAGACAGTGGTTGAGTGGTAGTTCTGTCACGCAGGAACCTGCAAATGACGGCTTCAACCTGGGGGCTCTGGGCTGATGGCAAGAACACGCGCTAACTCAAGCGATAGTTGGATGCCACCCCGCGTCTATCTAAAGGGGCCGTCCTATGTATTGCGCCCTGTCGGTGGCGGTTCAATAAGGCTATGTTCCGCATCAGCAAAACAATCAGATGTCTGGCAAGCCTACGAACTACTGATCAATGAAGACTTGCAAGGCTATAAAGTAAGTCGCCTCGTCGCAGACTTCTTTGCATCAGCTGATTTTATCGACCTGTCGAAGACCACACAGACTGACTACAAGAAAAACAGCCGCCCTATCCTACTTGTTTTCGGAGCCATGCAGGCCGACGCCGTTGAACCGAAGCATGTCCGCGCCTACATGGATAAACGTGGGCTTAAAAGCCGGGTCCAGGCCAACCGGGAGAAGGCGTTTTTCTCCCGGGCATATCGCTGGGCCTATGAGCGCGGCAAGGTGAAATCCAATCCATGCAAGGGGGTGAAGCAATTCAAGGAATGCGCCAGGACCCGGTATGTCACGGATGCTGAGTACGATGCCGTTTTTCGGTGTGCGACCTCGGCGGTTCGAGTTGCAATGGAGTTGAGTTATCTCTGCGCGGCCCGCAAAGGTGATGTACTACAGATGAGATGGTCTCAGGTTTTGGATGAAGGCATATTCATCCAGCAAGGAAAGACCGGGGTTAAACAGATCAAGTTGTTTTCAGACCGGTTGCGGCAAGCAATGAGCACAGCCAGGGCGTTGTCTGGGAATCAGATGCATACCTATGTGATCGTCAAACCTGATGGGCACCCATACACAGACAATGGTTTCAATTCGGCATGGCGTGAGTCCATCTTGAAAGCCCGTGAGCAAACAGGCTGGCCATTGGATTTTACGTTCCATGACCTCAAGGCAAAGGCCATCAGCGACATAGGAGGAACCAGCCGAGATAAACAGGCAATTAGTGGCCACAAAACAGAGGGCCAGGTTGCCATCTATGATCGCTCCATCAAGCGCGTGCCTGCGGTTGATGATGCAAGGAAAAGTGAATAGTCGCTGGGGAATATGCGGTATGCAGGTCTATATAAATCAAGGCATTGTAGATCGCCAATATTCCCCCAATAGTGCCTCAAGCCCGCGCCAATCCTGAAAACCAAAGCGGATTTAAAATCCCTCGCTGGCAACGGCGTGCCGGTTCGATTCCGGCACCGGGCACCACATTATCGTTTCATGACGTGTCGTGAAACACCTGAAACCCGCACTGCCACTGGCTTTGCGGGTTTTTTGTTATTCCCTGCCGTATCATATAGACTCACCACATACCCCAATTTCAGGGGGTATATCTGGGGGCATCAATTCCCAGGGGGTATAAAAAGTACCCCCAATGGCTGCCAGCCCGCACCGGGCCTGACTTCGCGCCATGTCGAGACATACCCCCACAGCATTGCAAGTACCCCCAATTCAGAGCAGGGAGATACCCCCATGCCATTAACCGATGCCGCCGCCAGGCAAGCCAAGTTCACCGATAAGCAGCAAAAGCTATCCGATGAAAAGGGGCTCTATCTGCTAGTCAACGCATCCGGCAAGTATTGGCGCCTCAAGTACCGCATTGCGGGAAAAGAGAAAGCATTGGCACTGGGTGTCTATCCAGAGGTTTCGCTCAAGGAGGCGCGGACCAAACGGGATGAGGCGCGCAAGCTGATAGCCGAGGGCGTGGATCCGGGGGTGGCTCGCAAGCAAGAGAAGATTACCCGGCTGGCCGCCAGTGAAAACAGCCTGGAATCCTTGGCCCGTGAGTGGCACCAGTCCCAGCTTGCCCGATGGAGCAAGGGCCATGCAGCCCGAGTACTGGAATCACTGGAGGCTGATGTGTTCCCCGATCTAGGGAGCCTGCCGGTGGCCGAACTGACCGCGCCCCTGCTGCTGGATGTTTTACGCAAGATTGAGCGCCGAGGGGCAACAGAGACCGCTGGCCGGGTTTTGCAGCGGGTTGGTTCCGTCATGCGTTATGCCATCCAGACCGGGCGGGCCAGTTACAACCCCACCAATGATCTGCGCGGGGCGCTGACAGCCAGCAAGGTGGAACACAGACCCGCGTTGCCTCGTTCCGAACTGCCCGAGTTTTTCCGCCGCCTTGCTGCCGAGCCAGTTCATCCCGCCACCCGTCTGGCGTTTCGCTTACTGATCCTGACCATGACCCGTCCCGGAGAGATCCGCTTTGCCCGCTGGGATGAGTTTGACTTCGAGCGAGCCGAGTGGCGTATCCCTGCCGAACGCATGAAGATGCGCACCGAACACCTAGTGCCGCTATCCCGGCAGGCACTGGCTGTCCTGGATGAATTGAGACTGCTGACCGGGCATGTGGAGCTGTTATTCCCCAGTCAGACCAGCAACCGCAAAGCCATGAGCGAAAACACGCTTTCCTATGCCATGGGTCGGATGGGGTACAGAGGCATCGCCACGCCTCATGGCTTCCGCGCCCTGGCCTCTACAACGATGAACGAAGAGGGCTTTGATCCTGATGTTATCGAGCGCCAGCTTGCCCACGCCGAACGCAACAAGGTACGGGCCGCCTACCACCGAGCGGAATATCTGGACGACCGGCGCAAGCTGCTCCAGTGGTGGGCTGATTACCTGGACTATCAGCAAGGGGGCAATGTTCTACCATTGAACTTCACCCGTAATCAGGCATAACCATTTGACCGGGCCTAAATAACCGTTCCGAAATGTAGATCACTTATCCGGGAAAGAAGGGAACTCGGCGTCGTTTGTGCGATCTGATTAATCG
>NZ_BAAGVN010000338.1:0-30617 GCF_054780855.1 Pseudaeromonas pectinilytica | reverse complement strand
CCGAATATATGTTTGTGACTACTTTGTTAAAAATAGAGCAGCACTTGCTTGCACAGGGTCGGTGTCCATATAAGCTATTTAGGCCGCGCTCCATCACCCCCGCCACGCGATCCAGCCTGGGGCTGCGTCAGCTCACAGTTTTTAGCCTTGGCATGAAACGGCAAGACATTGGCGCAATCAGCTAATTTCATTTATTTCCATCCGCCTAGAATCAAGCACGAACATTTGAGCATCTAGGGTATCAACATGGAAAAAAACCGAGTATTCAAGCTCAGTGCTCTGGCAATTAGCCTGGTCATTGGGCTATCTGCCTGTGGTAGTGACAACAATGAGACCCAGGTTCCCGAGACGGTGGGTAGTCATGTGCCATCCCCCGACTGGCGCGATCAGATAATTTATTTTCTGATGATTGACCGTTTCAACGATGGCGAGAATGCCAATAACGATCAGGGAACCGGCGAGTATGATCCAGCCAGCGAGAAGAAATTCAGCGGCGGCGATCTGGCCGGGGTCGAGCAGAAAATCGACTACATCCAGGGCTTGGGTGCGACGGCAGTCTGGACCACGCCACCGGTCGCCAATCAATGGTGGGACCCGGCGCAGAACTATGGCGGCTACCATGGTTACTGGGCGCGAGATCTGCAAAAGGTCGATGAGCACTTCGGCGACCTGAAGAGTTACCAGACGCTGGCCAAATCCCTGCACGCCAAGGGCATGTACCTGATCCAGGATGTGGTGGTCAATCACCTGGGCAACTTCTTCAGCTACTCCGGCACCTATGATCCGACCACCCCTTGCCAAGGATTCGAGCTGATACCAGGCGCCCTGGCTGCCGGTCAGAGCCTGCCCGCACCGCTGGCGCAGAATGACTGCAACAACAGCAGTGATTTCAGTGCCGCCATCTATCACTGGACCCCGGCGATCCAGGATCACAACAACGAGACTCAAGAGCTGACCTATCAGCTCTCGGATCTGGACGATCTCAACACCAGCACCCCGGCGGTGCGCGATTACCTCAAGCAAAGCTACCGCTACTGGATTGATACCGTTGGCGTCGATGCCTTCCGCGTCGATACGGTGAAATTCGTCGATCATGACTTCTATTACGACTTCTTCCATGCCAACGATGGCATTCTGGCCGAAGCCGAGAAGACCGGTCGCAACGACTTCTTGAGCCTGGGCGAGATCTTCGAAGCCTCGACCGCCTATCACACCGAAGGTGAAGAGAAGCTGATCGCCTATCTCGGCACCCAGGAGAAGCCCGAACTGGCCTCGGTGCTGAACTTCCCGCTGCAGGCCACCATGACCCAGGTGTTCGCCGGGGGTAAACCTACCGCCGAACTGGGATTCCGCCTGCGCAAAATGATGGAGATGTACCCGGATCCTTACCGCCTGGGCAACTTCATCGAGAACCACGACATGGCGCGCCTACTCTCCCAGGGCAATCCGGATGATCTCAAACAGGCACTGTTCACCATGCTGACCCTGCCCGGGATCCCGGTGATCTATCAGGGCACCGAGCAAGCCTTCACCGGCTATCGCGACGCCATGTTTGCCGGTGGCTATCGAGAGGATGGCCAGCAAATTGACTCCTTCGACAGCCAATCCACCATGTACCAGTTCATCCAGCAACTGGCGCAACTGCGCCATGACAACAAAGTGCTCTCGCGGGGTGACCTGACCATACTGGCCGAAGACAAGGCCGGAGCCGGGGCCTTCGCCTATCGCCGTCATCTGGACGATGCCGAGGCGCTGGTGATCCTCAATACCGCCAGCCAACCGGTGCTGTTGAACCAGATGGCCACGGGCCTGGCCGCTGGAACCCGACTCAAGGTGCTCAGCCAGCTCAATGGCGATACCCTGCCGCTGAACCTGGTCACCGGCGAGAATGGTGTCCTGACCCTGGCGTTACCGGCTAAATCGGCCCTGCTGCTGGAGAGCGATGGCACGGGTGAACTGCCACCGGTCGATACCAGCATGACCCTGAGCACGACGCTCGCCGATCAGATCCTCAGCGCTGATTTGCCGCTACAAGGTACAGGTACCGCAGGTAGCACCATCAAGCTGGTGGTCGATGGCGAGCTGGAGAGCGCGACCGATGTACTGGTCGGTAGCGATGGCCAATGGCAGAGCACCCTGAGTGTTCGTCACTTTGCCATGGGCACTCAGGAGCACCGTCTGGCCCTGTATAACGCCGCCCAGGGCAGCAGTCTGGCCGATATCAACTTCCAGACCCAGCTGGCTTATCCGGACACCCCGGCGCTGACACTGGATGACAGTGGGGATGGCGTCAATGGCAGTGCGGGTCCACAGGGCAGCTACTCCCTGCCCCAGGATGCCAGCTTCGACAAGGATAACAGCCAGTTGGCCATTGAAGCCGCGCGTCTCTACCACGCCGGCAGCAACGTGCGTCTGAGTCTGACCATGGCCAACCTGACGGATACCTGGGTGCCAACCAACGGCTTCGATCACGTCGGTTTCAGTATCTTCATCCATTTGCCACAGCAGACCGGAGGCAACACCCTGCTGCCGAAGATCCGCGCCAGCATGCCGGATGGTGAAACCTGGCAGCGGCAAGTGGTCGCCTTCGGTTGGCAAAACAGCCTCTACAGCAGTGAGGGGGCGACGGCCAGCCAGTTCGGCACCTCCATCTCGCCCGCTCCGACCATCACGGTCGACAAGGCAAACCGGACCATCCACTTCGACTTCCCGAGTGCCTCACTGGGACGTCCGGACAGTCTCGACGGCATCAAGTTCTATGTCACCACCTGGGATCTGGATGGCCTCTCCAGCAGCTATCGTCCGCTGCAGGCCGAGCTGGGACCCTGGAACTTCGCCGGTGGCAGCGATCAGGACGCCCTGGTCTGGGATGACACCCCGCTGCTGAGCCTGAGTGAGTAATACCCCTCACCGCTGAGGTCCTGATAGCAAGCCCTGCCAGCATCTGGCAGGGCTTTTTCGTGCCCACAAGCCTGTGCCATAACTCCCTTTCCTGGTGCAACCCACGCGCCAAAGCACATTTTTTAGCGGCCAGCACTGTGACTTGGTAGAAATCACTTGGAGTCCGTCTATTTCGATGGAAAAATCTGCCGCGCTTCCCATCGGTGGGGCAAAATCTGCCAAATACCGGCATCGACAGCGGAACTAAGGACACTATGAGTCAACAATCTCTCAGCGTGAAGCGGGATGGCTTCACCAGCAGCTTCGGCGTACTCGCCGCTACTCTGGGCTCGGCCGTCGGCCTCGGCAATATCTGGAAATTCCCCTATATGACGGGCGCCAATGGCGGCGCCGGCTTTTTGCTGGTCTATCTGCTGGCCACCCTGCTCATCGGTCTGCCGGTGATGATCGCCGAGATCACCCTGGGTCGGCAGGCCAAGGCCAACCCCATCACCACCTTGCAACGTCTGGCGCCCCGTGGCCAGCCCTGGTGGCTGATCGGTGCCTTCGGCATGCTGGCGGCCTTCCTCATCATGTCCTTCTACTCCGAGGTGGTGGCCTGGGTCTTTGCCTATATCCTCAAGGCCATCGATGGCTCCATTCTCTCCAGTGATCCCCAGGTGACGGGTGCGGCGTTTGGTGCCCTGATCAGTGACCCTCTGCAGTCGCTGTTATGGCAATGGGGGGTGTTGATCTTCATCGGCGGCATCTTGCTGTGCGGCGTGTCCAAGGGTATCGAAGCGGTCACCAAGAAGTTGATGCCGCTGTTGTTCCTGCTGCTGCTGATGCTGTGTGCCGTCAGTCTGTCCCTGGAGAAAGCGAGCGAAGGTCTGGCCTTCTTGTTCCAGCCGGACTTCAGCAAGATCACCGGCTCCGTGGTGCTGATGGCGATGGGGCTGGCGTTCTTCAAGCTCTCCATCGGCATGGGCACCATGATGACCTATGGCAGCTACTTCCGGGACGATCAGAATATTCCATCAACCACGGTGCGTGTCATGGCGGCGGATCTGTTTGTCTCCATGCTGGCCGGTATCGCCATCTTCCCGGCGGTATTCACCTTCGGCTTCGAACCGGCAGCAGGTCCTTCCTTGGTGTTCATCACCATTCCGGCGGTCTTTGCCCAGATCCCCATGGGCCACCTGTTGATGGTGGTGTTCTTCGTGCTGGCCGCCGTGGCCGCCACCGGAGCCATGCTCTCGCTGCTGGAGGTGCCGGTAGCCATCATCCACGAGCGCTTCGGTCTGTCCCGCAAGAAGGCGACCCTGATCAGCCTGTTGATCCTGGCGCTGATGGGCTCCACCTGCGCCTTGACCAACAGCACGCTGGCCGAATTCAAACTGTTCGGCATGACCATGTTTGATCTGTTCGACTACCTCTCCTCCAACATCATACTGCCCGCCGGTGGCATCTTCGTGGCGCTGTTTGTTGGCTGGGTCTGGGGCTTTGACAAGCTGAAACTGGCGCTCTCCAACCACGGAGCCCTGGCTAACGAGGGACTGGTACGGGTGCTGTTTTTCCTGCTGCGTTATGTCTCGCCGCTGCTGATCCTGCTGGTGATGCTCAAGGGCTTAGGCTTATTTTAAGACTCTTAAGAGCCCTCAACTGCAACAGGCTGTCCGCGTGGCAGCCTGTTTTTTTTATATCGTCATAAGATCAAGAACTTATCTGCTTAAAACATGGGCCGACCGATAGTCTGGGCCACTCTTTTCCCGTACAGTCATTCTTCCAGACCCCAGGACGGAGGATCCCATGCTCACCACGCTGCACCGGCTGCTAGTCCCGCTGGCGCTCCTGTTGGCGCTGGGTATGGCTGCGTTTATTGATTACCAGAAAGCCAGCGTGCCCATGGTGCGTCAGGATCCCCGACATGCCGTGTATGTCCTGGAGTCGCCACGCCATCAACAGGCGCTGGCGCAAGGTCAGGTGGTGCTG
The DNA here is from genome assembly GCF_054780855.1 of Pseudaeromonas pectinilytica. NCBI lineage: Bacteria > Pseudomonadati > Pseudomonadota > Gammaproteobacteria > Aeromonadales > Aeromonadaceae > Pseudaeromonas > Pseudaeromonas pectinilytica. The sequence goes on along the minus strand of NZ_BAAGVN010000338.1, from coordinate 25,745 downwards.
GCTTTAGGCCCCTGGTGCTACGGGCTACTGACCGGTAGCCAGGCCTTTGCCAGTGTCAGTGAGGCGACTGATTTTCTGCGCCTGCAGGGGCTAAATGTCGAGAGCTGGCAGATCTATCAAGTCTCCGGCGACTACCAGCTGGATGTCAGCGACGGTGTCTTGAACAAGACCCTGCAATTGGTTCGTCCTCTGCCCTTTAGCCACTAACTGCCTATTCCAGCCATCACAGGAGTGATGGCGATCCAGCAAGGAGCTCGCCATGTCTTTTCACCTCGATCCCATGACCCCTGCCGACTACCCGGAGGTGATGACCCTTTGGCAGCGCAGTAGCGGCCTGACCCTGCGCGAGGCCGACTCCCAAACCGCCATCACCGCCTATCTGGCCCGCAATCCGGGTTTGAGTTTTGTCGCCCGTGAACAGGATGTGCTGCTGGGCGCTATTCTGGTTGGCACCGATGGCCGTCGTGGGTATCTACAGCACCTGACCGTGGCTGAAGCCGCCCGCGGGCGAGGCATGGGCAAGGCTCTGCTGGCAGCCGCCATCGATGCGCTGCAGAAGATAGGGATCGGCAAAACTCACTTGATGGTTCATGCTGATAATGACAGCGCCATGGCTTTTTACCGCCATCTGGGCTGGGAAGATCGTCAGGCGATCCGCCTGTTTTCGTTCAACGCCAGCGGCCACGAGAACTGTTAATACGACAAGTTGGGGGCCGGGTAGAACGACTCGAGTCTGCGCCCATGATAATGAAGCGGTTTGTCACCCGGAGGCTTGCACACCATGTCGGTCCTGTTTGATCCTCACGCCCTGATCACCATCAACCTGGTCGGTATGCTCACCATGCTGCTGCTCTGGTTACTGAACCGAGAGACGCCCGGGGTCAACTATCTGCTGCTTGCAGCCACATTGATCATCACGAGTCTATTGCTGCTATTGCAAGATGAGCTATGGCTCCGGCTACCCCCCTGGCTATGGATCTTGAGCATCAATCTGCCCTACATCAGCGCCCTCTGGTTGGTTACCGCCGGACTCTATCGCTTTTTGGCTCGCCCCATTCCCTGGTCTGCGATCGGCGGCATTCTGCTGTGCTATGGACTGGCATTGGCCTGCTTCACCTGGATACAGCCCTCCCCGGTGCATAGAGCCATTCTGACGACCGCCACCCTGGTGGTGAATATGGTATGGAATATCCACTATGCCCACCGATGGATGCGCCAACGTTACCCCTACACCTACCGACTGATGCTAATCCTCGGAGGCGGCATCATTGTCCTTCTGCTCTGGCGTTTGAGCCTGCTGCCCCAGCCCCAGCAACCGGGCAATACAGTCGCCTCTCCTGCCATGACCTTACTGTTTTTCGCCATGATGACCAGCAACCATCTGCTGACCCTGCTGTTTGTCTCGTTGAGCCATGAGAAAAAGAGTGAGCAACTGATCCAGGCCGCGACCCATGATCCCCTGACCGGGTTGTTGAATAGGCGCGGCATGCAGCTGGCCATCGAACGCTGGCAGCAGGCCGTACGCGCGACAAGTGGAGCCGTCATCCTGGTGGATGTGGACCATTTCAAGCGGATTAACGATACACTCGGCCATGACAAAGGCGACGATATCCTGGTCTGGCTTGCACAGATGCTGCAGCCGCTGCCAGTCGTTGGTCATGTATCACGCCATGGCGGGGAAGAGTTTTTACTATTTTTACCCGACATCGACCTGAGCGATGCCGCGGCGGTGGCCGAACAACTGCGACAGCGCCTGCAGGATCATCCGCCTCAGGGGCTCAGTGTGACCGCCAGTTTCGGGGTCGCGACACTGAATGCAGCCTCGCCGTTGCGTGCTGCGCTGCACGAGGCAGATTTAGCCCTGTATCAGGCCAAGCAGTCAGGACGCAACCGGGTCGAGGTCGCATCCTCGCTGCCGTAGTTTCATCACGAGCCAGTCGCCAGTTGCTGATACAACTTCTGGGTCTCGTCCCGATCGCACAATTGAGTGCCATGCCGCAGGGTGGCGGCCGTTCCCGCCGCCACGCCATAGCGCACCATCTCCTCCAACGAGGCACTGGCGGCTAGCTTCAGGCACATGGCGCCCACCATGCTGTCGCCAGCGCCGACGGTGCTGAGCTTCTTCACCGGCGGCGGCACCACCTGCACACTCTGATCGGCACTGATGGCCAAGGCGCCCTGAGGGCCCATAGAAACCACCACCAGCTTGCTGGCTCGTTTGGCGATCAGCGAACGGGCAGCCGTGATGATGGCCTGCGGGCTATCCAGTACCAAGCCGGTCAACTCCGCCAACTCCGACAGGTTCGGCTTGATGAGCAGCAGGCCGCCCTCGGCGACCGCAGCAGCCAGTGCCGGACCGGAACTATCGACCACACAGCGCAGATGGTTCTGCTTGGCAAAGACAATGAAATCGACCAGATCCGCCACATCCATGCCCGGTGGCAAACTACCGCTGATCACCAGCAAGGAGTGGGCGGGCAGGGCTGCGACCTTTTGCCGCAAGCCATGGATCTCTTCCGAACAGAGGCTGGCCCCTGGCATCACAAACCGGTATTGCTCACCGGTACTTTCCGCCAGCACATGCAGGTTCTGGCGGGTCCAGTCACGGGTTGACTCCACCGCAACCCGCAATCCTTCCGCCTGCAACAACTCGGTCAGATGCTGACCGGTTGGGCCACCGGCCGGGAAAATAGCCAGTACCTGGCCCCCCAGACGCTGGATGGCGCGCGCCACATTGATACCACCACCGCCGGGCTCGAAGACCGGAGCGGCACAGCGCAGTTTGCCTTCGGGATAGATCTTGGCGGTGAGGGTGGCGCTATCCAGCGAAGGGGAAAAGGTCAAGGTTGCAATGTGGCTCATCAGACTCTCCTTGAGGAGCAATACAACAGGCAGAACATACCTTCATCATCGAGCAGGGTTGGCGTCATTACAAGCCCGGCCAGCGAATCAATTCGACCACCCAGCTCCACCCTCGGGATGGAAGACAGCCCGTCGTCACATGCTCCAAACTAGGCCCACAGCGGATGAAGCCGGATCTGGCGGACTCCGGTTTCAGGAATAGCCCCCGACAGGAGTCGAACATGATGCACGCAGCGTTGAATCCCCCATCGCCCCACCCGATGCAACTGGATGGTGAACACTTGCTACTGGCCGGTGAAGTCTATGCACTCGTTACCGAATTGGGCCGCGGCAAATCCGCAGTCTCCTACCTGTATCAGCATGCCGAAGGCAACAGCGCCCAGGGCTTGCCGTCCCAGCTAGTCCTCAAGCGCTACTGTTCGACCAGCAGCCAGACCATCCCCTTCGCCCAAGCGCTGGAGTTTGAATTGTGCAGCTATCTGCGACTGCAGCAGGCAAACATAGCCCACCCGCAACTGCTCGGATACAGCACCACCGAGTATTGTCTGGCCAAGGAGTACATCCCTGGCCAACTCATCACCGATTTGCTGCTCCAGAACGCACTGGATGACCAGCATTTTCGCACCATCTTGGTCATGGCTGCGCAGTTACAACAAGCCGGTTGGCACATCGACTATTTCCCGGCCAATTTTGTACTCACTCCGCACGGGCTCTATTACATCGATTACGAGGCGCACCCCTATAACGCCGAATGGGACTTCGCCCATTGGGGGATATTCTACTGGCTGAACCCAGAAGGAATGCGTCAGTTCCTGGCCACTGGCGATCATCGCCACATCAATAAACCCGGACAACCCAAGCCCTGGGATGAGCCCTTTCTGCGTCAGCGCGAAAGTCTGCTACGCCGCCTGGCGCCTGAAGTGACAGTGTGAGAGCTGGCCTGCTCCCCTGGACTATGGCAGGCTAGCACTACCCCGTTTGCTGCCGAGGATCGAGATGGCCCAACCCGAGCTTCTGACGCCTCGCTTGCGTTTGCGTCCCTTCGTGCTTACCGATGCCGACCGGGTACAGCAACTGGCCGGCCGACGCGAAATCGCCGAGGGTTGTGTGCTGATCCCCCATCCATATCCACCAGGCCTTGCCGCACGCTGGATTGAATCCCAAGCCGAAAGTTGGCAGACCCAGCAAGCCGTCAGCTATGCCATCACAGTGCTAGCTACCGGTTTACTGCTCGGCAGCATCAGCCTGATGCTGCATGAGCAGCGTCAAACGGACCGCCGCATCGAATTGGTTGGCAATCTGGGCTATTGGCTAGCCCCGGAGTTTTGGGGACAGGGGCTGATGAGCGAGGCCGTCGCCGCGCTGCTCGATTTTGCCTTCGATGAGTTGGGGGTGGATCAGATCCTCGCAGAACATACGCCGCAGAATCCGGCCTCAGGCCGGGTGATGGAGAAAAATGGCCTGGTGTTTGTGGCTGAACGGCTGCGCGATGAACCCGATCACCCGCCTTGCCTGCTGCGCCATTACGCCCTGAGCTGGCCACAGTATCGGCAGTGGCGCAATCGCTCCCAGCCCGCCGTCAAGGTCAGGCAATAACTAAACCATGCGCTTAGCCGACCTCGGCCGCTGACGGTCCGGTTTCGGCCTGCGCCTCAGCCTGTGCCTCGGTCTGTATTTCGGTCTGTATTTCGGCCTGTAGCCAGCGCACAAAACTCTGTACCGCGGGTCGTAATCGGGTACGCGGGGTTTGCAACAAATAATAGGAATAGGGGCAGGGCAACACCACATCGAATAGTTGTACCAGGCTGCCTTGCTGCAACTCGGTACTCACCAACGAACGCCGCGCCAGTGCGATGCCCTGCCCGGCCAGCGCCATGCTGACGATCTGAGCCGAATCGGAAATGGTGAGATTGTGATACGGCGTAAACCCGGTAGCACCGGCCAACGCCAACCAGCTGGACCAGTTGAACGACTCCAGGGAATTATCCTTGAGCAGCGTGAAGCGATGCAGATCGGCTGGCGATACCGGTGCTCCTTGCGCCACCAGCAATCCCGGAGAAGCAACCGGAAACAGTTCATCATCCATCAGATGCGTCACCTGCATCCCCGGATAATTTCCCTTGCCGAAGCGGATGGCCAAGTCCAGCGCCGAGGTGTGCAAGTCCTGCAGCTGATCGCTCATCGACAGCCGCAACTCGATTTGCGGGCAGCACTGGCTAAAATGGCTCAGTCGAGGCAGTAACCAGCGGCTGGCGAACGACGGCAACAGGGTGATGGTCACTACCCGATCATCGTCCTGCCGCTTCAACTGCCGCCATCCCTCCTCCAACTGGGCAAAACCCTGAGCCAGATAGGGCCGTAATCGCTCGGCACTGGCGGTGGGCTTCAACTGACGGGATGTGCGCTCGAAGAGCTGCCCCACCTCGCTCTCCAGCTGCTTGATATGCTGACTCACCGCCGATTGGGTAATAAACAGCTGCTCGGCCGCCCGGCTGAAAGAGCCGGTACGCAATACCGCCTCCAAAACCGCCAATGCCTTGAGACGATGCATCAGTACCGACATAAGCTCACCTTATAGATGTTGCAGTTTTTCGCGTTTGAACCATCACCAGCCGGAATAGAACATGAGCCTAACAGCAAGCTCTAGCAGGAGGCTACCATGTATATTCAATCCGCAGAACAGGCAACGAACCCGAGCAAAAAATCATTAGAATTTCTTAAGCTGATGACGCGACTTATCCAGCAGTGGCGGCACAACCGGCGTAGCCGTCGGCACCTGGCCGAACTCAGCGATTACCAACTCAAAGATATCGGCATCAGCCCCAGCGAACGCCAACATGAGTTGGACAAACCATTCTGGCGCTAAAAAAAACGGCCCCTGACGGGGCCGTTATGTGTAGATCCTGATGCTTATTTCTTAGCGGCTTCAGTCTTCACTTCAGCATTAGCATCCGCCGGCTTGTCTTTGCCGATGGACAGCAGTTCAACTTCAAATACCAGTACGGAGTTGGCAGGGATAGAGCCAGCACCTTGTTCACCATAAGCCAGTTCAGACGGCAGGTAGAACTTGTATTTGGAGCCGACATTCATCAGCTGAACACCTTCGGTCCAACCCGGGATCACGTGATCCAGCGGGAACTCAGCCGGCTCTTTACGATCCACGGAGCTGTCAAACTTGGTGCCATTGATCAGGGTACCTGTGTAGTGCACCTTGACCATGTCGGAAGCCTTCGGCTTCGGACCCTTGCCTTCGGAGATCACTTCATACTGCAGACCAGACTTGGTAACCGTTACGCCCTTCTTCTTGGCATTTTCTTCCAAGAACTTTTTACCCTTCTCCAAGTTAGCCTTGGCATCGTCAGCGGCTTTCTTGGCAGAGGCTTTATTGATCTTCTGATCGTAATTCTTTAACGCTTTTTCCAGTTGCTCTTCGCTCAGCAGAGACTTTTTGACCAGACCATCCTGGACGCCCTTCATGATCATGGCGTTATCCAGCTTGACGCCCAGCTCTTGCTGACGCTCCAGCGTGTTGCTGATGTAACGGCCCATGGATTGACCAATTGCATAGGCAGAAGTCTCTTCGAAAGTCTTCAATGCACCGCTGGCGGCAGGAGCGGCGGCATCAGCCTTCACTTCAGCCTTGGCTTCTGCTGCTTTCCCTGCTGCAGCAGGCTTTTGCTCATCTTGTTGGCAACCGGTGATCACAACGGCCATGGCCGCAGCCAGCAGGGAAACTTTCAGGATCTGTTTCATTATCTTCTCCAAAACACCAATTTCAGCTCTCTGTGCTAGTGATAGAGAGGCTCGTCATATAAAGCGTTTAATACTAACCGTACTCGGGCGCGGAACAACAGGCTTCGCACGGCAATTATCAAAAAATAGTGAGCCAGATTGTGTCTGCAGACTCTGGTACCCATTTCAAGATCCTATTTTGGTGATTTTTCTACAGTCGGTTGTTGTCGGGATCGGCAACAAGCTATCATGCACACCCCATACTCCTATCGGCAGCAAGCCGCCAAGACGAGGCCACGATGTCACAGGAACTCAGTGCGCGGATCGAATACCTGGAAACCCGGGTCGCATTTCAGGATCACGCCATCGAACAACTCAGCCAGGAGTTGGCTGAACAACAGAAGCAGCAAGAGAAATTACGTGTACAGATGGATGCGGTGATCGCCAAACTGCGTGAGGGTGGCAGTTCACAGATTGCCAGCCAGTCAGAAGAGACCCCACCACCCCACTATTAACGACACCTCCCTGAATCAAGAGATAAAAAAACGCCCCCGAACGAACGGGGGCGTTTTTATTTTGTCGGTCAGATGATGACATTAACCATCAACCATCCGGGCTGAGGGCAGGCACGCCATGAGGCGCCCTGCCCGACCTTCAGCCTTGTCTGGGCCATCGGTGCCGCTGACGGGTACGACAGACCAGACGCAGAGACTCACGGTGACGGGATTCCAACTCGCGCGCGAGCGTGGTTTCATCCAACCCGATATCCCGCAACAAATGCCCTGAATAGTGACCCAGCTCGGCACGGGCCTGACGCACAGCACTGCGCAGACGCGCTTGCTCCAGCGCAACATCCGCCTTCACACACCACAGAGCCAGATTCATTAATACAGAACGACGCATAACACACCTCCAACAGGATTTTTAAGGAGGCCGGGGGACAATGCGACTGGGGGTATGACGAGGTTCCACAGTCCGCTTGTACCGCGGCCTGTGAAAATTAAGATCAGGCAGCGGACCGAATGGCGGTCGCTTTATCAGTGCTCGGATTAACGGAGAACATGACAAGATGTCGTAGTGAGAATGGGCTCATCTTTGCTCTCCTTCCGTGACTGAAAAACCGCGTCGATCCTGACTGCGCGGCCAGTATGCAGAAAATCGTTTACACACACAATCGTCTAGCAGGCCGATAAGCAGCACTGCATAGGCAACTTATGCCATTTGTATAGCAGCTATCACCGCACATACCAGCATCCACAGGAGGATCCGCCAGTCGGTCAGGCTTGAACAAAAAGCAGGCAGCATAATGCTGCGAATTTGCAGCCTTGACGAAGATAACGAAAGTTTTCCCGCAGCCAATAAAAAACGGCGGAGCCGAAGCTTCGCCGTTTTTATCATGCCGATGGCGGAGACCCTTAACCCTTATAGATCTTCGGGTTGAACACATCCCGCAGCCAATCCCCCAGCAGGTTAATGACCAGCACCAGCAGCACCAGGCACAAGCCCGGGAATGCGGTGATCCACCAGGAGCCGGAGAACATGTAGTTGAAGCCGATGCTGATAAGCGAGCCCAGCGACGGTTTATCCACCGGCATCCCCAACCCGAGGAAGGAGAGCGCCGCTTCCGACATGATGGCATTCGCCACCTGCACGGTGGATATCACCAGGATCGGCGACAGGCAGTTGGGCAGGATATGCCGGAACATGATGCGTGGCGCCTTGAAGCCCATGACGCGCGCCGCTTCCACGTACTCTTTTTTCTTCTCGGCCAGCACCGAGGCACGGATGGTTCGGGCGTATTGCGGCCACTCGGAAATCCCGATAATCACCACCAGCATCAGGATGGCATATTGGGAATAAAACTCGCCGCCCAGCGCGGCCTGGAAGATCGCCGAAACGATGATCGCCACCATCATGGTCGAGAACGAGAGCTGCACATCGGCAAAGCGCATCAGCAAGTTATCAATCCGCCCGCCGGCATAGCCGGCAAACAAGCCGATCACTATTCCCAGCACCAGTTGCAGCCCTACCGCAAACAGACCAATGGTCAGGGAGACGCGCGAGCCATAGAGCATGGTACTCAGGATATCGCGGCCCTGATTATCGGTGCCCAGCAGGAAACGCTCATCACCGCCATCCAGCCAGGAGGGTGGTAATTCGGCATCCATGATGTCATAGGTTGCCTGATCATAAGGATCATGGGGGGCAATCAGCGGGGCCATCAAGGCCAGCAGCACATAACTGACAAACACGGCCATGCAGAACATGGCCACCTTGTCCTTAAGGAAGTAATAGACCAGATCGGACTGACGGAAGCGGTCCCAACGGCTGAGCATTTGTAATTGACTCATCTTCAAGCTCCCTTGCCAGTCAGGTTGACGGTCGGATTGATCACGCCGTACAGCAGATCGACGAAGGTATTGGTTACCACAAACACCAGCCCCACAAAGATGACATAGGCGGTGATCAAGGGGGTATCGACCCGGTTGATCGCCTCAAGAAACAGGAAGCCGGTACCCGGCCACTGGAACACGGTTTCGGTCAAAATGGTGTACGCCACCATGGTGCCGATCTGCACACCGCCGACGGTAATCACCGGCAGCATGGTATTTTTCAAGGCGTGCTGATACCACACCTTCTTTTTGTCGAGCCCTTTGGCCCAGGCAAATTTCACATATTCGGAGCTCAGCACTTCCAGCATTTCGGAACGTACCAGCCGGATAAACAACGGCAGCATGATGGATGACAGGGCCACCGAAGGCAGGATCAAATGTTGTATGCCGTCCCAAGTGAAGAAGCCGGAATCCCAACCCAGCAGGTTCAGGGTTTCACCACGGCCGTAGGAGGGCAGCCAGCCCAATTGCACCGAAAACAGATACATCAGCAAGATGGCCGTCAGGAACACTGGCACTGAAATACCGATGATGCTGGCACCCATGATGCACTTGGTCAAAAAACTACGCGGATGGATGGCGGAGTAGACCCCCAGCGGGATCGACAGCACGACGATGATCAGCGAGGCACCGAACACCAGTTCCAGAGTCGCAACCAGCTTGGACAGGATCACCTCCAGAGCCGGTTTCTTGAAGATGAAGGAAGTCCCCCAATCGCCATGTACGGCACCCTTGAGAAAGCGACCGTACTTCACCATGAAGGGGTCGTGCAATCCCAGCTTGACGCGCAAGGCTTCGCGTTGGGCTTCAGAGACGCTCTGCCCCACCATTTCGCGTAAGGGATCACCCAAGTTATCCTGGATGGCAAACGCCACCAGACTGATGACAAACATGACAACCACGGCTTGCAGCAGCCGCTTGACCAAAAACGTAAACATGCAGGGGTATCCTTGCAACCACACGTCATCGACAGGCGATGAACCATTAAACAAACGATAATAACGGCGCGTCCCACGCCCCACCAAAGGCAGGGAGCAGGACGGCCGTAGCATTACGCCTGGGGATTAACTCCCAGTGTTACTCTTTGACTTTCAGATCACCGTAGTACGGGAAGTCATTGCTGTTGACGATTGGCTTGATATCCAGCGCGGTCTTGGAAGCCCACGCCAGGTTCTGCCAATGGATCGGCAGGATAGCGGCATCATCAGCCAGGATCTTCTCGATCTGTTGCAGTTGGGCCGTACGCTTGGCCACATCCACTTCGGCGTTGGAAGCCGCAATCAGCTTGTCCACTTCGGCATTGGAGTAACTGCCGCAGTTGTACTGACCCTTACCGGTCTTGTCATCACGAGTCTGTACCAGGTATTCGAAGTAGTTACCGGAATCCTGGGTATCAGACTGCCAGCCGATCATCTGCATGTCGCTGGCGCACTTGTCGAACTCTGGCCAGTACTGAGCCTTCGGCATGGTCTTCAGCTCAACCTTGATGTTGATCTTGGAGAGCATGGCCGCGACGGCCTGGGAGATCTTGGCATCGTTGATGTAACGGTTGTTGGTGGAGATCATGGTGATCTTGAAGCCCTTCTCGTAGCCAGCATCCTTCATCAGTTGTTTGGCCTTGGCCAGATCGAAGGCCGGAGTCAGGGAATCCACATGCCCCAGATAACCTGCCGGGCTCAATTGGCCAGCCGGAGTCGCGAAGCCCTTCATGATCTTCTCGACGATACCTGCTTGGTTGACCGCGTAGTTCACCGCTTGACGCACGCGCTTGTCAGCAAAGGCGGGTTGGGTCTTCTGGTTCATTTCGAAGATCACGGTCCGGTTGCTCGGCTCAGTCACCAGCTGGATGTTGGCAGCTTTCTTCACGCGATCCTGGTCGTTCGGTGCCACAGGGGCGATCATGTCGACATCACCAGACAGCAAGGCCGCGACACGGGTCGCGTCTTCCTTGATCGGTACAACTTTCAGCTTATCGACGTTGCCTGGTGAGGCTTTGTCCCAGTAATCAGCGTTGCGTTCCAGCTCCAGCTTGACGCCCTGTTCACGGGTCACGACCTTGAACGGACCAGTCCCGGAGACATGCGTGGCGGCATAGGTACCGGCAGCCTTGATGATCTCGGCCTTGTCTTTGCCATCTTCTGTAGTACCGGTATAGAACTTAGAATCCATCGGGAAGATGTAGGTGGCGTTTTGCAGCGCCAGCGGATAAGGCACCTTGGCCACCAGATCCACCGTGAAGTCATCAACCTTCTTCAGACCTTCATAGACTTCGAACAAGCCCTTGTAGTCTTCAGACTTCATGATGCGGTTATAGGTCCAGATGACGTCATCGGCAGTGAACGGGTTGCCAGAATGGAACTTGACGCCCTTGCGCAGATGGAAACGCACCGTCTTGGCATCCAGTTGTTCCCAGCTTTCTGCCAGACGGGCTTCAAACTTCATATCCTTGGTCAGACGCACCAACGGGTCATAGGACATGTGGGCAAACTGCAGGATACCGCCTGACAGTTGCTCATAGACGTCCAGAGATTCCGGATCCGCATCCAGAGCCACTGTGACATTGGCGGCATACAGGTTGAAGCTCACGCCTGCAGCAAACAGCGCGGCTGCGATCTTGGTAAATCCTTTCTTCATTGCTTACTCCGTGTAGCTGTTGTTGTTGTTTGGTTCCGGTTACGGACTCAGCCTGCGATCTGCAGACCGTCGCGACTCATCCCCTTGAACTCCGGCATCAGGGAAATCAACTTACGGCTGTACTCATGGTGCGGCGCCGTAAACAGTTGCTCGGTCGGGGCGACTTCCAGCAGGGCCCCTTTTTGCATCACGCCGATGCGATCGCACATCTGGCGGATAACAGGTAAGTCGTGGCTGATAAACAGCATGGTCAACTTCAGCTCATCCTGCAGATCCTTGAGCAGATTGAGGATCTGCGCCTGAACCGACACATCGAGTGCCGAGGTCGGTTCATCACAGATGAGCAAGCGGGGGCGCGTCGCCAAAGCGCGGGCAATCGAGATCCGCTGGCGCTGACCACCGGAAAACTCATGGGGGTACTTCAACGCGGCCAGACGTCCCAGGCCGACATGATCCAGCAAATCGGCAACAATTTGTGCAATCTGCTGCTCATTTTCCGCCAACTTATGGAAACGGATCGGTTCGGCGATGATGTCACCGACCTTCATCCGGGGATTCATGGATGAGTAGGGATTCTGGAATACCATCTGCATCTGACGACGTAGTGGCCGACGCTCTTTTTCGCTCTTCAGCGCCGTCAGGTCGATATCTTCGAAGATGATCTTGCCCTCGTTGGGCGGATAGAGTCCGGCAATCACCCGCGCAATCGTCGACTTGCCGGAGCCGGATTCACCGACCAGGCCAAAGGTCTCGCCTTCCTGGATCTCGAAGCTGACATGATTATTCGCCTGCACATACTGGCGGCGAGACTCGAAGAACGAATCCTTAGTAACGAATTTCAGGCTGACATCTTCGACCCGCAGCAAAGCACCTTGATGCGCCCGCTGTACCATGGCCTGACCTAGCCAGTGATTCTTCAGATCCAGCGGTTGGCTCTCGCCTGCCTCTTCGATATAGCTGACCAGCGGGAAGCGCACCAGCTTGATATCCGAGCGCGGAACTGCCGCAATCAGACTCTTGGTATAGGGATGTTCCGGTTCGCCCAATACCTTGGCGGTCGGACCAATCTCCATCAGATCGCCACGGTACATGACAGCGACACGATCGGTGACATTGGACACCACCCCCATATCATGGGTGACGAGCATGCAGCCAACCTGGCGCTCTTTGCACAGGGCTTTGATCAGTTCAAGGATCTGATCCTGAATCGACACATCCAGTGCGGTAGTCGGCTCATCGGCAATGATGAACTCAGGATCCCCTGACAAGGCAATGGCAATAACCACCCGTTGGCGCATACCACCGGAGAACTGGTGGGGATACTGCTTGATACGAATTTCCGGCTGCGGAATACCAACCGAGGCCATCAGCTCGATGGCTCGCGCCACGGCCGCCGCACCACGCAGCTCGGTATTGGCTTCGATGGTTTCGACTAACTGGCGTTCCACGGTGAACAGCGGATTCAACGAAGTCATCGGATCCTGAAAGATAAAACCGATATGGGCGCCACGGACCTTGCGCATCTCCTCCGGTGCCAGGCCGGAGATTTTCTTACCATTGAGATAGACATCACCCCGGGCAATACGACCCGGAGGGCTCAGCAGATCGATAATAGCATTGCCAATGGTGGACTTACCGGCACCTGACTCCCCGACCACACCCAGGATTTCTCCCTTTTCGATGGTAAAGGAGAGATCCTTGACCGCGGCCATCACGCCACGACGGGACGGATATTCGATCCGCAGGTTCCTGACTTCAAGCAAGGACATGACACAACCTCGACAGGGCTTGCACCCTGAGTCTTTTACTTCCGATTTATACCTTCGGGCCGCATGGCCAAAGGCGGTTTATTATTAAGTTTTGTAAGCAAACTGACGTAAGTTACTTCGTTTATTATGCTGTGTAAATCAGGGATCCGCAGATAGATATGCAACTTATCACTATGCTTATCCATCTTTTAAGAATATTGCACTAGCAAAAAACCACACTCGCAACAGATGAAACGCCAATCAAGTCATCGACTGAATAATTGTTTCAGCAAAACCGCCACTGAGCAGTAAAAGCCGCTGTTTTTATGGATAGACTCAGATGGTCACATTTCGCAACTTATCCGTCACAATCCCAATTTGTTGCTATTTTGCATGGCGAAATCAGGCAACAGACGCGATAACGTCTGTTGCCCTGAGCGGTAGCTATTAGAGCGGAAGCACGAAATGTGCCAAAATTTGCAGAGTTAAACAGGCGAAGATCCCAGCCACGATATCATCGAGCATGATGCCCAGACCGCCTTTCACCTGACGATCAAACCAGCTAATAGGCCAGGGCTTGAGGATGTCGAAAAACCGGAATAGCAAGAAGCCAACGCCGATCCAAAGCCAGCCACTGGGTGCCAGCAACATGGTGATGCCAAAGCCCATGAATTCATCCCAGACGATGCCGCCATGATCTTCCATGCCGATCGCCCTGGTCGCCGACTCACAAATCCAGACTCCGGCGATGCAACCCACCAATAGCAAAGCGCCATAGGCCCAGAGCGGCCACTCCATGACCAGCCAATAGAAGGGGATAGCCGCCAGGGTCCCCCAAGTGCCAGGCGCCTTGGGTGAGAGACCGGAGCCAAATCCGGTGGCCAACCAATGCAGCGGATTGCGCCACGACAAACGCTTGAGTTCGGGTTTAATCATCTCATCTCCTTGAGTTTTATACCGTGGGTGCCTGGAAATGGTCCCAGCCCTGCAACGTCAAAAGCCGGGGCTGACCCTGTTCCAACCACTGGATTAGTGGCTCACCGGCCACAATACGCCCAATTTCGGTCACGGTAACCGATGCAGCTTGCAAGGCCAACAGCAAAGCACCACGGTGAGCTTCCGGCAACGTGAAACAGAGCTCGTAGTCATCTCCCCCCGCCAACGCCAATTGCCAAGCCTGAGTTGCCGCTAATTCCTCCAGTGCGGGCGACAACGGCAACTGACTCAGCTCGATCTGGGCGCCAACGCCGGAAGCCACAAGGATATGTTGCAGATCCGAACTCAGACCATCAGAGATGTCTAGGCAACTGCTAGCCAGATTGCGCAAGGCCATACCGGCCAGGATCCGGGGTTGCGGTTGCTCAAGTTTTTGCATCAAACCTGGCAGTTCATCAGACGCCACCTGAAGCTTGCCAAGACAATGCTGCAAGGCCAGAGCCCCATCTCCCAAGGTGCCGGTGACAAAGATCGCATCACCCGGCTGGGCACCATTTCGGCGCAAAGCGCACTGTTCTGGCACAACCCCCTTAATCGAGACCGTCATCGATAACGGTCCTCGGGTCATGTCGCCACCGATCAACTCGACATTGTAGAAGTCGGCCAATGCCAGAAATCCTTCGGCAAATGCCGCCACCCAAGACTCATTCACCTCCGGCAAGGTCAATGCCAGCGACACCCAGCGCGGCTCGGCCCCCATGGCCGCCAGATCCGAGAGATTCACGGCCAATGCCTTATGCCCCAGCTTACGGGGATCCATATCGGCAAAGAAGTGGACCCCTGCCACTAACGTGTCGGTACTGACCGCCAACAGCGCATCTGCAGGCACACTCAGCAAAGCACAGTCATCGCCGGATCCCAGCACCACGTCTTTACGGCGTACCGGACGCTGAAAATAGCGTCGGATCAATTCAAATTCACCCATGTCACACCTCGCGCTATGGCTAACTCCCTCAGCGACACCCCATGGCCGGCATCCAGTGCCAAAACAGTTCTAAAAAAAAGCCAGCTTACGCTGGCTTGATGCAATCAGAAGGATGCAGGCGGGAATTACTTGCCCAGCCCCTGATCCTTGATCACCTTGTCGAGTACGCCATTGACGAACTTGTGGCTATCTTCGGCAGCGAATGCCTTGGCCAACTCAATGCCTTCGTTGATGACCACGCGATAAGGGACGTCCTTGCGGAACAGCAACTCGAAAGTCGCCAGACGCAAGATCGCCTTATCCACCAGATCCAGATCCTCAAGCTTGCGTGACAGGAATGGGGAAAAGGTCGAGTCCAGCTTGTTCAGGTTACCAGCCACGCCAAATAACAGTTCACGGAAGTAGCCGAGATCGACACCTTTCATGTCCTGATCCAGCTTGAACTGCTCTTCGATATCAGCCACGTTGTCCTGGGTCATCTGCCATTGGTAGATGGCCTGGACGGCAAAATGGCGAGCCTTGCGGCGTTCGGACGGTTTCAATCTATTACTCCTTTCAGACGCCCAGATTTTTCAGGACGTTGATCATTTCCAGTGCGCTCAGTGCCGCCTCTGCACCCTTGTTACCCGCCTTGGTACCTGCGCGCTGGATAGCTTGTTCAACATTGTCAGTAGTCAGCACACCGAAAGCGACTGGAATTTCATATTCCAGCATGACCTGCGCCATACCCTTGCTGTTCTCATTGGCCACCAGTTCGAAGTGATAGGTATCACCACGGATCACACAACCGAGCGCTATGATGGCATCGACGTTGCCGCTCTTGGCCAGCTTTTTCACCGCCAATGGAATTTCCACGGCACCAGGAACCCGCACCAGGGTAATTTGTTCGTCCGGGACCAGACCCTGGCGCTTGAGCACGTCCAGCGCACCATCAACCAGATTCTCGTTGATGAAGCTGTTGAAGCGAGCCACCACAATGGCCACGCGAGCCTCGGGCGCAGCAATGTTTCCTTCGATGACCTTCATGGGAAATCCTATTATGCGGGGTGAAAAGTGCGCGTATTCTAGCACAACCAAGCTGTGACAAAAGCCCGGTTCTGTGACTTGCCGCCTTGACCTCGCTTCAATACCGGGTCAAGACGGCACGGTCGAGCTTACTCGGAGATATATTCCACCACTTCCAGGCCGAAACCGGAGAGGGCGTGATAGCGTTTCTGGCCGCTGAGCAGCCGCATCTTGGTGACGCCCAACGACTTGAGGATCTGCGAACCCACCCCAACCCGGCGCGAGGCTTCCTGGCGTTTGTGTTGCAATTGCTGTTCGCCGCGGTCAATGGCCGCAAACTGCTGCACACGAGCCAGCAGCTCATGTTGCCCGCCTTCATTGCCGAGGATCACCAGCACGCCCCCTTCATTGGCAACGCGTTGCATCGCCTCATGAATTGGCCAGCTGCGCGGCGCATGACGATCGGTCAGCAGCACATCGCTGAAGTAGTCATGCAGATGGACCCGCACCAGCGGTGCCACGGCACCATTGAGCTCCCCCTTACACAAGGCAAAATGCAGCTGGCTGTCGATGGTGTCGCGGAAGGTGACCAGTTCGAAGACGCCGTATTCGGTTGGTAACTGGCAACGCGCCACCTCTTCCACCGTGGTTTCATGCTGGTTGCGATACTCGATGAGATCGGCAATGGTGCCCAGCTTGATACCATGTTCGGCGGCAAATTTTTCCAGATCCGGTCGCCGCGCCATGGTGCCATCTTCGTTGAGGATCTCGACGATCACAGCTGCAGGCTCGAATCCCGCTAAGCGGGCCAGATCACAACCTGCTTCGGTGTGACCGGCGCGGGTCAAGACCCCGCCTTCCTGCGCCATCAAGGGGAAAATATGTCCCGGTTGCACCACATCATTAGCAGTCGCCTCGGGCGCTACCGCCGCCAAGACGGTCCGCGCCCGATCGGCCGCCGAGATGCCCGTAGACACACCTTCTGCCGCTTCAATGCTGACCGTGAAGTTGGTCGAAAACTGGGCGCCGTTGTTGCCCACCATCAGTGGCAAGTTCAGCCGCTGGCAGCGGGCCTTGGTCAGCGTCAGACAGATGAGGCCACGGCCAAAACGGGCCATAAAGTTGATATCTTCCGGGCGCACCATGGAAGCCGGCATAATGAGATCGCCTTCATTTTCCCGATCCTCATCATCCATCAGGATCACCATCTTGCCCTGACGAAACTCTTCAATGATCTCTGCGGTGGTACTCAATGCCATCTCGATGTTCCTTACTCTTGGTTTTCCGCTTAACGCATAAAGCCGTTTTCGGCCAGCATCGCCATGGTGACGCCGGATGCCGGAGCCATGTCAGCCGCCTTATCACCCAGCACCAGACGCTCCAGATAACGGGCGATCACATCCACTTCCAGATTGACCCGGCTCCCGACCTTCCACTCCCCAACCGTGGTCTCACCACTGGTATGGGGAACTATGGTCAGACGAAAACGGGCACCTTCCACACTATTCACCGTCAAGCTGATACCGTCCACCGTGATGGAGCCCTTCTCGGCGATATAACGCGCCAGCTCGCGCGGGGCTTCGACCCAATACTCTATGGCGCGGCCCAGGGGTTTCACGGCGACAATTTTACCCACACCATCCACATGTCCGGAGACCAGATGGCCACCGAGGCGACTGGTCGGCATCAACGCCTTCTCCAGATTCACCCGCTGCCCGGCCTGGTAATCGGCAAATCCGGTGCGCGCTATGGTTTCCCCCGACACATCAGCGATATAGCCATCACCCGGGAGCTGCACCACGGTCAGACAGACGCCATTGGTCGCAATCGAATCGCCCAGTTTCACATCGCGCAGATCCAGCTTGCCACTGCGCACTCGCACCGACACATCCGAGCCCTTGGACTCCATCGCGACGATCGAGCCGACGGCTTCAATAATTCCGGTAAACATGGTTACTCCTCCCGCTTGCGCGGTTGCAACGTCAGGCGCAGATCATCACCTATCTGGCATACCTCACGCAGAGAAAATAGCGGCGCTTGCGCCAGGGATTCGAGCTCAGGCAGAGCCAGCAGGCCCTGAGCACCCTCGCCCAACAACTTGGGGGCTAAATAGAGAATCAACTCATCCACCAACTGCTGGGATACCAGAGCACCCGCCAATTGCCGGCCCGCTTCCACCCAAATCTCGTTGATGCCGCGCGTTCCCAATTCGCACAGTAACGCCTGCAAGTCCAGCTTGCCGCTCTCGGCCAATGGCAGCAGCAGTTGCTCGGTATTATCAGGCCAGAGACCTTCAGCCTGAGTTCGGGCCAACCAGACGAAGCCGGGCAAGGAAAACAGTCTGGACTCAGATCGCAAGCGTTGGCGGGAATCGACAAGAATACGAACCGGTTGGCGTACTGCGCTTTGGGGATATTCAGCCTGGATCTCGCTCGGCAACTCATGCCAGCGCACATTCAAGGATGGGTTATCCAGCAACACAGTATCGGCGCCGCTCAGAATAGCACTGCTGCGCGCGCGCCAGGCTTGCACATCGGCGCGAGCCGCCGGGCCCGTGATCCACTGGCTCTGACCGTTGGCCAAAGCCGTACGACCATCCAGACTTGCCGCCAGCTTTACCCGCACCCAGGGCAATCCGGTTTGCATGCGTTTGATAAAGCCGGGATTCAGTGCCTTGGCTTCGGCTTCTCGCACGCCACACAGGACCTCGATACCCGCAGTCCGCAGTATCTCCAGACCGCGACCGGCAACCAGCGGATTGGGATCCGTCATCGCCACCACGACACGCCGAATTCCCGCATCGACCAGCGCCAAGGCACAGGGCGGCGTACGGCCATAGTGAGAACAAGGCTCCAGTGTCACGTAGGCCGTCGCACCCCGTGCTTGCTCACCCGCAGCCCGTAGTGCGTGCACTTCGGCATGAGGCTCACCGGCTTTTTGATGCCAACCCTCGCCAACCAGCTCGCCGTCTCGAATCAACACACAGCCAACATTCGGATTCGGTGCCGTGGTGAAACGACCGCGAGCTGCCAATGCCAGAGCACGATCCATCCACATCAAATCGGATGCAGCTACTTCCAGGTCTTGTGCCACCGTTCAAGTCTCCAGACGGGCGATCTCTTCGCCAAACTCACGAATATCCTCAAAACTGCGATAGACGGAGGCAAAGCGGATATATGCGACCTTATCCAGCCCTTTGAGCTCTTCCATGACTAGATTGCCGATAAACTTGGCATCGACTTCACGCTCCCCCGTAGCCCGCAGCTGGGACTTGATACGGTTAACGCTCTCCTCAACGGCTTCCATACTCACCGGACGCTTTTCCAGAGCGCGCTGAATGCCGCCGCGCAACTTGTCTTCGTTGAATGGCTCACGGCTACCATTGCTCTTGATGACGCGAGGCATCACCAGCTCGGCACTCTCAAAGGTGGTAAATCGCTCGTGACATTCGACACACTCACGACGACGACGAACCTGGTGCCCTTCGGCCACCAAACGGGAATCAATCACCTTGGTCTCATCAGCGCTACAGAACGGGCAGTGCATGGAGCTTGTCTCCGGCGAGGAACAGGATCCGCAGTGTAACAGAGGCGCTACCTGCTATTGAACCTTCAGTGCTACAACGGCTCGCTGAGGGCAAAAAAAAGAGCCGCGTCTGCGGCTCTTTCGATAAAGGGGCTGTATAGCAATCAGGCGTAGACAGGCAAACGCTTACAGATCGCCAATACTTTCTCGCGAGTATCGGCCAGAACCTTCTCGTCGGTGTGGTTATCCAGCACATCACAGATCCAGCCGGCCAGCTCGGTGGCATCCGCTTGAGTGAAACCGCGGCGGGTGATGGAGGGAGAACCAATCCGGACTCCGGAGGTTACAAACGGGGAACGCGGATCGTTCGGTACCGAGTTCTTGTTGACGGTGATATTGGCCTTGCCCAGAGCAGCATCAGCCTCTTTACCGGTCAATTCCTTGTCGGTCAGATCGATCAGGAACAGATGGTTCTCGGTGCCGCCAGAGACAATCTTGTAACCGCGAGACTTAATCACCTCGACCATAGCCTTGGCGTTTTTGACCACTTGCTGCTGGTACGCCTTGAACTCAGGCTCCATCGCTTCTTTGAACGCCACCGCCTTACCGGCAATCACGTGCATCAGCGGGCCGCCTTGGCCACCCGGGAATACCGCAGAATTCAGCTTCTTGTACAGCTCTTCATCATTCTCAGCGGAGAGGATCAAACCACCACGCGGACCAGCCAGAGTCTTGTGAGTGGTCGACGTCACGACATGAGCATGAGGTACCGGGTTCGGGTAAACACCCGCCGCGACCAGACCGGCGACGTGAGCCATGTCGACGAACAGGTAAGCACCGATCTTGTCGGCGATTTCGCGCAGCTTGGCCCAATCCACAATACCTGAGTAGGCAGAGAAACCACCGATAATCATCTTCGGCTTGTTTTCAACCGCCAAGCGTTCCAGTTCGACATAGTCGATCTTGCCTGCTTCATCGATGCCGTAAGGAATGATGTTATACAGTTTGCCGGAGAAATTGACGGGTGAACCGTGAGTCAGGTGACCACCATGGGCCAGATTCATACCTAAAACGGTATCGCCCGGCTGCAGCAGCGCCATGTAAACCGCGCTATTGGCTTGCGAGCCAGAATGCGGTTGAACGTTTGCGTAGGTGGCACCAAAGAGTTCCTTGGCACGCTCAATAGCCAGAGTCTCGACCACGTCGACGTACTCGCAACCACCATAGTAACGCTTACCGGGATAGCCTTCGGCGTACTTGTTGGTCAACTGTGAACCCTGGGCCTGCATAACGCGCGGGCTAGTGTAGTTCTCGGAGGCAATCAACTCGATGTGCTCTTCCTGGCGCACGGTTTCATCGGTGATGGCCGCCCACAGTGCGGGATCGTAATCGGCAATGTTCATGTCACGCTTCAGCATCCATATCTCCTGACTCTGCGTAATGATTTGGGGGGGTGGTCACATTCTACCTTGCCACCAAGCGACTGGATAGCACAGGATAGTAACAATTGAGCTAAAAACGAGCGGGCAACTATAGCCCGATGAATGAAACATGTGCAGTTTACGAGCATGTTGTGGTGATTAGACCAGTAAAATGCTGCCAATTTTCACGAAATCACTATAATTGGCGAGTTTGGCTTGAAGGCCGACGCAAGAAAGCATACAAAACGCACATTAATGCGTGAACTGCGTAGCTACCCTAACGATAGCTGCATGATTGCCGAGGATAAGCTCACAATGGCCACAAAAGAACGGATCCTGCTCCTGAATGGCCCCAATCTGAATTTGTTGGGCAAGCGGGAGCCTGGCATCTACGGTTCAGCCACGCTCGACGATATCGTGGCAAAGCTGACACGATTGGCTGATGAACAAGCGATCACACTGACTCATCTGCAGTCCAATGCCGAATTTGAATTGGTGAACGCCATTCATGCCGCCATGGGCCAGGTGGATTTTATTCTGATCAATCCGGCGGCCTTCACTCATACCAGCGTTGCATTGCGTGATGCACTGCTGGGAGTTGCGATCCCGTTTATCGAGATCCACCTTTCCAATGTCCATGCTCGCGAGCCGTTCCGTCATCACTCCTACTTGTCCGATGTGGCCAAGGGGGTGATCTGCGGTCTCGGAGCGGATGGTTACGAATTTGCTTTACTAGCGGCTGTGCGCCATCTGCGCCAGTCAATCATTTAACTGCTAGAGAAGTTGAACAGAGAATGCAAATGGATATCCGTAAAATCAAAAAACTGATCGAACTGGTTGAAGAGTCCGGGATCACCGAGCTGGAAATCACCGAAGGTGAAGAGTCGGTGCGTATCAGTCGCGGTGGCGTGGTTGCACAAGTCGCCCCCATGGCTTATGCCGCCCCACAAGCACCAGTGGTCGCAGCCCCGGCGGCACCAGCCGCGACTCCGGCAGCTGCTGAGCTGAGCGGGCATATCCTGCGCTCCCCGATGGTTGGTGCTTTCTACCGCTCATCTGGCCCAGATGCGGCGCCATTTGTTGAAGTCGGCCAGCAGGTCAAGGTCGGTGATGCACTGTGCATCGTGGAGGCCATGAAGATGATGAACCAGATCCAATCCGACAAGGCTGGGGTGATCAAGCGTATCCTGGTTGAAAACGGCGATACCGTGGAATTCGATCAACCGATGTTCATCATCGAATAAGGGGCGTCTGACCATGTTGGACAAAGTAGTCATCGCCAACCGCGGTGAAATTGCGCTTCGCATTTTGCGCGCATGCAAAGAGCTCGGCATCAAGACAGTCGCGGTACACTCCACGGCGGATCGGGATCTCAAGCA
Source organism: Pseudaeromonas pectinilytica (assembly GCF_054780855.1). Classification (NCBI taxonomy): domain Bacteria; kingdom Pseudomonadati; phylum Pseudomonadota; class Gammaproteobacteria; order Aeromonadales; family Aeromonadaceae; genus Pseudaeromonas; species Pseudaeromonas pectinilytica. The sequence continues at coordinate 3,125 of NZ_BAAGVN010000338.1, read as the reverse complement.
CGTCAAGCTGGCCGATGAAACGATTTGTATTGGTCGTGCTTCGGCAAAAGAATCCTACCTCAATGTGCCGTCCTTGATCGCCGCAGCCGAGGTGACAGGTGCCGTTGCCATTCATCCTGGCTACGGCTTTCTTTCCGAAAATGCGGATTTCGCCGAACAGGTCGAAAAATCAGGCTTTATCTTTGTCGGACCGAAAGCTGAAACTATCCGTCTGATGGGCGATAAGGTCTCGGCCATCAATGCCATGAAAAAAGCTGGAGTTCCCTGTGTGCCCGGCTCTGGCGGCCCGATCGGTGACGATACCAAGGAGAATGCCAGCATTGCCAAGCGGATCGGCTATCCGGTGATCATCAAGGCAGCGGGTGGCGGCGGTGGTCGCGGTATGCGTGTCGTGCGTTCCGAGTCCGAGTTGGTTAACTCCATTGCGCTGACCAAGTCCGAAGCAGGCCAGTTCTTCAACAATGACATGGTCTACATGGAGAAATACCTGGAGAATCCACGTCATATTGAAATTCAGGTTCTCGCCGATGGTCAGGGTAATGCCATTTATCTGGGTGAACGCGACTGCTCTATGCAACGTCGCCATCAGAAGGTTGTAGAAGAAGCTCCGGCCCCGGGAATTACCGAGGAGATGCGTCAATTCATCGGTGCCCGCTGCGTGCGAGCCTGTATCGAGATTGGCTATCGGGGTGCAGGTACCTTCGAGTTCCTGTATGAAAACGGTGAATTTTATTTCATCGAGATGAATACCCGGATCCAGGTTGAACATCCTGTAACCGAAATGGTGACCGGCATTGATCTGATCAAGGAACAGTTGAAGATTGCTGCAGGTCAACCGCTGACCATCAAGCAGGAAGATATCCGCATGAAGGGGCACGCTATCGAATGCCGCATCAATGCCGAAGATCCGCAAACATTCCTGCCAGCACCAGGCAAGATTGAGTGGTTCCATGCTCCGGGTGGTCTGGGTGTCCGTTGGGATTCCCATATCTACAGTGGTTATACAGTCCCACCCTATTACGACTCGATGATCGGCAAACTGATCTGCTACGGCGATTCTCGCGACACCGCGATTGCCCGTATGCGACAAGCGCTGGACGAAATCGTAGTCGAAGGCATCAAGACCAATATTCCGCTGCAAAAAGAGATCATGCGGGACGAAAACTTTGCGTTGGGTGGTACCAATATCCACTATCTGCACAAGAAACTCGGACTCTGATCCTGACATTGCGTCATGGTAAAAGGCCGCTGCTGCGGCCTTTTTATTGCGCGAAGCACAATGTCAGGAACTGACGGCAACAGGCGCCAAGAGTCACGCGCCTAGAACACGACCAACTACCGCAGTAGGAGAAGAACATGACGAGCCACACTTGGCGCCAGCAACTATGCGATTACATTCGCCAACAAGCACTACCCGTGGACAAATTCAGTCATCAGCCACGCCTGTACGCGCTAGCTTGCTCGCTGGGAACAAACCACCCGTATGATGATGACATACTGTTCGCAGCCTGTTGGCTTCATGATCTGGGGGTTTTCGTAGGCCACCGTCCCGAAGATCTCCAAGCGTTGGCCAAATGGGACAACGTGGCATATGCGATTGCTCAAGCTCCAACGTTACTCAAAAGCTGGGGATTTCCCGTAGACAAGATCGCTGCAGTCCAGGAGGCTATCCAACAGCATCATCCACAAGCAAGGCCGACCAATATAGAAGCGATCTTGCTGCATGATGCCGATATTCTGGAGCTGATTGGCGCAGTCGGGCTGCTAAGAACCATCAGCAAAGTAGGGCGGGATACCCGCTTCAAAACCTTCAGCGACGTACTACCGGTTTTAGAGCGGTATCAACAGTTGGAAGCGGAACTACTGACGGCACCAGCACGCGAGCTAGCTCGAGCTCGGCTAACACTGGTTCGGCAATTTATCGCGCAGGCAAAAGAGGAGAGTCAGGGCATAGCACTTTGATTTTGAATCATGCCCGAGGATGAAACTCGGCATGTAGCGCTTTCAGGCGTTCACCGGCAACATGGGTATAAATTTGTGTAGTCGATAAGTCGGCATGTCCCAGCAGCATCTGCACCACGCGCAAGTCAGCTCCATGGTTGAGCAGGTGGGTGGCAAACGCATGTCGCAAAGTATGGGGGGATAATTCGACGGCAATATGTGCGCGGCTGGCATATAACTTGATTCGGTGCCAGAACGTTTGCCGTGTCATCTGTTGCGCCCGATTGGATGGAAATAGCACATCAGATGCTTGAGCACCTAGCAGGGCACCACGAGCCTCACGTAAGTAACAGCTGATCCAATGCATTGCCTCCTCCCCCATGGGTACCAATCGCTCTTTACTGCCTTTACCGATGACACGAACAACGCCCTGACGCAGGCTGATATTCTCCATCCTCAGACCAACCAACTCCGAGACCCGCAATCCGGTCGCGTACAACAACTCCAGCATCGCTTTATCACGCAATTCTAGATCAACACCAACATCCGGCTCAGATAACAACGCTTCAACTTGAGCCTCACTGAGATCTTTTGGAAGTCGCGTTGGTAGTTTAGGACTCAGTAATAATGCGGTTGGATCATCATCCCGTAGTTGCTCTCGAATTAGATACTGGAAAAAGCGACGTAGGGCAGACAATAAGCGCGCAGTAGAGGTAGCCTTGAAACCGCGATCCAGACGCCAGGCAATATAATCGTGCAATACCTCACCTCGTAAGGTCAGCAAGGAATCACCTCGACTATCCAGCCAGTCGGAGAACTTCTCCAAATCTGAGCGGTATGCACCCAGCGTATGTTCTGCTAAACCACGTTCCAGCCAGAGAGCATCGAGAAATTGGTCGATTATTCCACTCATGGGAAGACATACCTAGGCTATTAATTACCAAATGTATTATGACGAGAAGCCGGCAGGAAATAAAACCGGCGAAGAGTGAGTACGAGAGACAAGACAATACTGCCCAATTGCCGCCACAAAAATAAATACAAAAAAGCCCCGATATTGCTATCGGGGCTTTTGCTGACCTTGCGGTCTAATTGAGTGCTTGCGAAGTAATTTCCTACTCTCGCATGCGGGTCTTTCGACCAAATTGGGTGCCTGGCAGTGTCCTACTCTCGCATGGCGAATG